>PLXI01000192.1 GCA_003151375.1 Hyphomicrobiales bacterium | reverse complement strand
CACATCAGGAATACTGTGCCGCCAGTCAGCGTGATCACTGTCGAAAGAATAAAGAATGGTCCGGGAATCAGCACAAGACTGCCCTGCGCCGTTAATCCGGCAGCGATGCCATAAGCCTGCAACGCGGCAAGTATCACTGTGCCATAACGGGTATATTGATTGATCCGTTTGCGCCCACTTTCGCCCTCTTTTTTGAGCGCTTCAAGGGCGGGCGAAACTGTTGTCATCAATTGCATGATGATTGATGAGGAAATGTAGGGCATGATGTTCAGCGCGAAAATGGCCATGCGGCCCAAAGCGCCACCTGCCATGCTATTCATCCAGCCCATAATACCGCTAGAGTTTTGGGCGGTGAAATTCGAAATGGCTGTCGTGTCTATGCCCGGAATGGGAATGTAGGAGCCGAGGCGATAAATGATCAAAGCACCCAGTGTAAACCAGATGCGATTCATCAAATCTTCGTTCTTGCCAAGAGAACTGAAATTGATATTGGCTGCAAGTTGTTCAGCTGCTGATGCCATTTTCATCCCCTTATGCCGACAAGCGCCTTATATAGGTAGCGCCCTCGGCTAGAACAACTCAGTAGGTCTTCTTTTCCACCGGTGCTGGACGCAGAACTTTGACGCTGCCGCCAGCCTTTTCAACTGCGGCAATTGCGCCCTTTGAGGCATAGAACACCTCAAAGTCGAGTTTAGCCTTTACCGCAGCGTTGCCAATGAGGCGCACACCGCCAGCCGTGAGCTTGGTGATCACACCAGAAGCCAGCAAGCTTGCTTGGGTAATAGCAGCTTTGCCATCAACCTTCTTGGTTTCAACAGCATCAGCGATGCGGGCCAATGAAACTTCGTTATATTCCACAATGTTAGGCTTATTAAAGCCGCGCTTTGGCAAGCGGCGATAAATTGGCATTTGGCCGCCTTCAAAGCCAGCCTTGGTGCCGCCTTTACGGGCCGATTGACCCTTGCCACCACGGCCGGCAGTTTTGCCGAGGCCAGAACCAAGGCCGCGACCAACACGCTTTTTAGAGTGCTTAGCGCCGGGATTGTCAGCGATCTGATTGAGTTTCATCTCAGGTAATCCTTATCCAATAACGCGCACAAGGTGTTGCACCTTGGCGATCATGCCACGCACGGCGGGCGTATCACGCAACTCTGATTGCTTGCGAATGCGATTGAGGCCAAGGCCGATCAACGTTGCCTGCTGTATAGCAGGCCTGCGGTTCGCGCTGGCGATTTGTTCAAGCTTGACGGTTTTTGCTACTGCTTTTGCCATAATTAAAATCCTTAGTCCGCAACCACATCAGCGGTGCGGTTCTTCAAGATGTCAGACACCTTCTTGCCGCGGCGCGAGGCCACGGAACGAGGCGAAGCCTGCTTCTTCAATGCGTCAAATGTTGCACGCACCATGTTGTAAGGGTTGGATGAGCCGCGCGACTTGGCCACAACGTCTGCCATGCCAACGCTTTCAAACACCGCGCGCATCGGACCACCGGCGATAACGCCTGTGCCTGGAGGGGCGGTACGAAGTGTTACTTTACCTGCACCCCAACGACCGTCAGTGTCGTGGTGCAAGGTGCGGCCTTCGCGCAGTGGAACGCGGATGAGACCCCGCTTGGCGGCTTCCGTTGCCTTGCGCACAGCTTCTGGCACTTCACGGGCTTTACCATGGCCAAAGCCAACGCGGCCTTTTTGGTCGCCAACAATCACGAGAGCTGCAAAGCCGAAGCGTTTGCCGCCCTTCACCACCTTGGCGACGCGGTTGATGTGAACCAACTTGTCGATGAATTCGCTATCCGCTTTTTCACCGCCCTTGTCGTCACGCTTGCCGCGCTCTGCACGTTCTTTGGCCATTCGCAAAACCCCTTAAAACTTCAAGCCAGCTGCGCGAGCAGCTTCGGCCAGGGCCTTTACACGGCCATGATAAATGTATGATCCACGGTCAAACACCACATCTTTCACGCCAGCTTTCACGGCGCGTTCGGCAACCAATTTACCGATTTCAGTGGCGGCGGCTTTATCAGCCCCGGTTTTCTTGGCGCCGATGAAGCCCTCTTCCAAGGTGGAAGCGGAGGCCAAGGTGTGGCCCTTCACGTCATCGATGATTTGGGCGTAAATGTTCTTAGAAGAACGGAATACGCTCAAGCGCGGACGACCGTTTTCACGGGTCTTGAGAACTTTACGTACACGGACCTTACGCAGGCCCATAGCTTTCTTTGCAGTTGGCATTGTCTTGCGTCCTTACTTCTTCTTACCTTCTTTGCGGTGAATATATTCGCCCGCATATTTAATGCCTTTGCCCTTATAAGGCTCTGGCCCACGCCATTCGCGGATTTCTGCCGCAACCTGGCCCACCTTCTGCTTGTCGATACCGGAGACAGTGATTTCAGTTGGCTTTGGGGTTTTAACTTCGATGCCTGCTGGAACTTCGTAGTTCACATCATGCGAATAGCCCAAGTTCAGTTGCAGCACCTTGCCGTTCACAGCGGCGCGGTAACCCACGCCAGTGATCTCAAGGTTCTTGCTATAACCAGTGGTTACACCTTGCATCATGTTACGCACCAAAGTGCGGCTCATGCCCCAAGATGAACGAGCCAATTTGGTTTGGTTGATTGGATCAACCTTGATGCCTTCAGCGCCCATCGCAACGGTGACCTGATCATTCAGGGTCGTCTTGAGTTCGCCCTTCGGGCCCTTAACACTCACTGTTTGACCATTAACATTGGCAGTAACGCCAGCGGGAACAGTAACAGGTTTCTTGCCAATACGTGACATCTGTTTCTACCTCAGAATACCGTGCAGAGCACTTCGCCGCCGACGTTCTGGGCACGAGCATCTTGATCCGACATCACGCCCTTAGGCGTGGAGAGGATTGAGATGCCAAGGCCGTTGAACACGGAAGGCAGGGTGTCAACCGACGCATAAACGCGACGGCCGGGTTTAGACACACGCGTCATTTCTTTTATGACTGGCGCGCCGTCGAAATATTTCAATTCCACTTCGATTTCAGACTTACCGTCTTTTTCGATGGTGGCAAAGCCGCGGATGTAACCTTCCTTGGCCAAAACCTCAAGCACGCGCTCGCGCAGCTTGGATGGCGGGATGATAACCTTGGCCTTGGAACGCATAGACGCATTACGGATGCGTGTCAGCATATCGGAGATTGGATCGTTTACGATTGTCATTGTTCTCCCCTCCCCTTACCAGCTGGACTTGACCATTCCGGGGATGAGCCCGGAATTGGCCATTTGACGCAGCGCGATACGCGAAAGTTTTACTTTGCGGTAGAATGAGCGTGGACGGCCGGTCAATTCGCAACGGTTGCGAATACGAACCTTGGCCGAGTTACGGGGCATTTCGGCCAGCTTCAGGGCAGCGGCGAAGCGCTCTTCCATAGGCGTGTCCTTCTTCATCACAAGGGCCTTCAACTTGGCACGCTTGTTGCCCATTGATTTGGCCATCTTGCGGCGTTTGTTATTGCGGTTGATCGAACTGGTTTTTGCCATGCCTTTGTCCTTACCTTACGCAGCTTGCTTTTTCGGCGCAGCACTGCGACGGAATGGGAAGTTGAATGCATCAAGAAGCGCCTTGGCTTCTGCATCGGTCTTGGCGGTGGTGCAAACCACAACATCAAGGCCCCAGATGCGGTCGATCTTGTCGTAATCGATTTCCGGGAATACGAGCTGTTCCTTGAGACCGAGCGCATAGTTGCCGTTGCCGTCAAAGCNNCAAGAAATTCATACATGCGGGTTTTGCGCAGTGTGACCTTGGTGCCGATGGCCAAATTTTCGCGAATCTTGAATTGTGCAATAGCCTTCTTAGACTTGGTGATCACAACCTTTTGGCCAGCGATCTTTTGCAATTCACCTGCAGCAACTTGCACAAGCTTTGAATCCTGGGTTGCTTCACCTACGCCCATGTTGAGCACAATCTTGGTGATGCGTGGAACCTGCATGACGTTCTTATAGCCGAACTGCTCGATCATCTTTGGGCGAATGACCTTGAGATATTCGGTTTGCAAACGCGCAACATAATCTTTAGGCAGGCCAGCATTGGCATCGGCCACGATCGTGTCACTTGAAGCTTCGCCCTTCTTGACCTTTGGGGTCTTGGGCGTTTTAGCGCCGCTGGCAGGCTTGGCAGCCGCTTTGTTATCTTGTTCAGCCATTTATTACTTCTCCGCTGCGCTTGGCAACGCGGGCTTTTTTGCCGCCGTCAAGCGTCTTAAAACCAACGCGCGTTGGCTTGCCCGACTTGGGATCACGCAATGCAACGTTGGAAATATGTATTGGCA
>PLXI01000069.1 GCA_003151375.1 Hyphomicrobiales bacterium | reverse complement strand
CTGCGCGCTGCTCAAATTGACTTGTGATGTGAAATTTCTGCACTATGCAGCGCTGCTGCCGGGTTTGGCATCAAAACAAGGTGATGTGGTTGTGGGTGGCCCAAGTGCCACAAGCATCTCAGGCCAAAGCTTACGCACAACACGGCCATATTATTTGTCTTTCAGTCGCTTTATCAAACGCGTGGGCGTAATTTTTGCCGGTGTGGATGCCAAGTCTCTTGCTGGCCGTCGCCTCGGGGTGGTGCATAATTCTGCCCAAGAACAATTCCTCAAAAAGAATTTTGGTCGCTCGTCACTGATCGACTTCGATAGCAACGCGATTCTATTTGAAATCTTGCGCACCGGTGGCGTTGATTTGGCCTTTGCCGATTCAACCCTTTCGGCCTTTTGGTTGAAGGGCGAAAACGCGCGCGGCTGCTGTGAAGCTTTTGGTGGGGCGTTTATAGACAGAACCACCATCACAAGGAGCCTCGTGATGGTGATGCGGCCAGAAGATAGCACGCTTCAGTCCGCATTTGATTACGCTTTAGATCAATTGCAAGAAAATGGCAGCACTGCGAAAGTGTTTCAGACTTATTTGCCTGAAAGCCCATTCTGAATTCCGTCACAGATTTCTTGAACCAGCCCTGGCCCCTTGTAAATCAGCGCTGAATAAAGCTGGATCAAACTTGCTCCAGCCTTAAATTTTGCCAAAGCCGTTGCTGCATCGCCGATGCCGCCAACCCCGATCAGCGGAATTTTGCCGCCACTCATCTGGTGAAACCGCGCCAAGCATTGCGTTGAAAGCTCAAACAGCGGTGCGCCAGATAACCCGCCAGTTTCAGAAGCGTGCTTGGATTTCAATGGTGGCCGCGAAAGGGTGGTGTTGGAAATGATCACACCATCAACGGCCCCGCCGCCACACAACCGGGCCACATCTTGCAAATCTGCCTCGGCCAGATCAGGTGCGATTTTGAGCAATATGGGCTTGCGTGATTTACGCCCCGCATTCACCCGCTCCAACAGCTTTTGCAAATCGGCGCTGCTTTGTAAATTGCGCAAGCCTGGTGTGTTGGGTGAAGAAATGTTGATGGTGATGTAGGAGGCCACATCCTCAAACGCTTCAAGGCCTTTGACATAATCGCCAATGCGGTCGCTTGAATCCTTGTTGGCCCCCACATTCACCCCAACGATGCCGCCGCGCCCACGCCTGTCAATCAGGCGCTGTAATACCACTGCTTGACCATCATTATTGAACCCCATGCGGTTGATCACAGCATTGTCTTCAGTGAGGCGAAACAACCTTGGCCGCGCATTGCCGGCTTGCGGCAAGGGTGTCACCGTTCCGATCTCAACAAAGCCGAAGCCTTGCGCCAACATGGCATCAGGAACTTCGGCGTTTTTGTCAAAGCCAGGGGCAAGGCCAACCGGATTGGGAAAATCCACACCGAAAACCCGGCGCTGCAATTTGCTATTGCTGATCGGGCCTGCGCCAAGGGCAGGTGCCAATTGCAGGCCCTTGATCGTAAGCCTATGGGCCTGCTCGGCATCAAGGGCGTGCAGAAATGGTTTTGCCAGATTGAAAATGAGGCTCATGCGAATGTCTCTGGCGGAAAAACATGGGCAAGGCCATCCCATGGCAAGGGTTTGGACCAGATCACCTGGGTCATCATAAGCGGCGCATAGAGATGCGGGAACAACTGGCCGCTGCGTGAAACCTCCCACTTTAACGCAGGACCAAGCCTGTCAGCTTCAATAGCCCATAACATCAGATCGCTACGCCCAGAAAAATGGCGCTTGGCGGTTTCTGCAACTTGGGCTGCCGTAGAAAAATGGATATAGCCATCTTTCAGGTCAATCTCTGCACCCATAAACTGCCCCTTGAGGGTTGCGGCTTGATGGGCTGCAGGGTCAATGATCTTGAAAATAGTCGTCATGGCACTGTCCAAGCAAAATTTGTGTGGGAAAGCAAATCCCACCTTGCACGAAAATATACCTAGAGGTATAGGTTCCTATTACGAGCCATATTTGCTTAGGGGAGACGAGGGGCACATGTTCACACATAAACAGGTTTGGGGAGCCATTGATACCGTGGCTGATCGGCACGGTTTTTCCGCATCCGGCCTTGCCAAAAAGGCTGGTCTTGATCCAACATCCTTTAACCCGTCGAAGCGCAATGGCCCTGATGGCCGCCCGCGCTGGCCGACGATGGAATCAATCAACCGCGTGTTGGATGCATCGGGTGCTTCGGTAGAAGAATTTATGGATTTGCTCACCAGTAAAAGAGGCGCACCACAGCGCTTAAAGCAAATTCCGTTGCTGGGCCTTGCCAAGGCAGGCAAGGGCGGCTTTTTTGCCGATGGCGGCTTTCCGGCTGGTAATGGCTGGGAAGAAATCGAAGTGCCCGGGGTAACCGACGCCCAAGCCTATGCGTTGGAAATCTCCGGTGATTCGATGATGCCGGTTTACCGCGAAGGCGATCTTATTATTGTTTCGCCGGCAGCCACGATCAGGAAGGGCGACCGTGTGGTGGTAAAAACCAATGACGGGCAAGTGATGGCCAAAATCATGCAGCGCCAAACCGCCAAGACGCTGGAATTGGCCTCTTTTAATGCGGCCCATGAAACCAAGGTGCTGGACATGAAGGATGTGGATTGGATGGCGCGTATTATGTGGGCCAGCCAGTGAGAAGAACATTCTTCTTTGCAGCTTAAAATAATTTCACGCCTTCGGGAATAAACCACGCACCGCGTGTCTCTTGCTGAATAGGGGGTCGAAGACAATCGACCCACGCCCCTATTCACAGGAGATTGCCGATGATTAACTTATCTCGCCGCAGTGTTGTCACCAGTGCCGCCGTCGCTGCCGCTTTCGGATTAACCAAGCCACTGGCCGTGTTCCAATCGGCCTATGCTGAAACCCCGCTCGAACCCACCACGGGGTTTTACAAATATAAAATCGGCGATATCGAAGTCACCGCCATCTATGATGGAATCTGGCGCAAGCCTCATGATCCAGCCTTCATCAAGGATGTAACTATTGATGAAACCAAAGCCGCCTTGGCCAAGGCGGGCCTGACCACTGATTTTGTGCCCATTCCACTCACCGTGATTGTGTTGAAAATCGGTGATCGTCAGATCATGGTGGATGCCGGTTCGGGTGTTGGTCAATGGCAAGCCAATGCCACCAATTTGCCTGCCAATATGAAGGCGGCTGGCATTGACCATAACAAAACCGATACAATTTTGGTCTCGCATTTTCACCCCGATCACGTTTGGGGCCTGATGGAAAAAGGTACCAATAATGCCGTTTATCCCAATGCCGAATTGATCGTGAACAGCGCTGAATATAATTTCTGGACGGAGCCAGGGCGGGTTGAAAAACTGCCTGAAGGCCGCCGTCCTGCAGGCAAACGCATTGCCGATGTGTTTCCAACTTGGAAAAACTGGAAGCTGGTTGAACCTGGCGCTGAAGTTGCCCCCGGCATTCATATTCATGATGCCTATGGTCACACACCAGGTCATTCAGTGTTCACTGTTGCCTCAGGCAAAGATCAACTGATGGTGTCGAATGATATTATGTATCTGCCGGGCCTGCTGGCACCTCATCCAGAATGGCAAGGCGCTTATGATCAAGATGGGCCTTTGGCCATCACCACGCGCAGGCGGATTATTGACCGCGTGATTGCCGACAAGATGCAAATCTGCGGAGCGCATTTTCCGTTCCCAGGTGCAGGCACTTTTGTCAAAGATGGCAGCGCCTATGCCTTCACCCCTGTCATTCAATCGTAGTCACAAAGGAAATCAATATGCCGTTGCAAAAAACTATTCGCTTTGCAGCACTTGCTGCAATGCTTGCTCTATTGCCAAATCTTGCCAACGCCGTTGATGATCCCAGCGCTACCAGCACGGTGGATTTAACCTCGGTGCGCGCCAAAATCGCCGCGAAGGATTACAAGGCAGCGATATCTGAATTGAAGGGGCTGGCCGAAGATAGCCAGAGCGTTGATGTTTATAATCTGCTCGGCTTTTCACTGAGAAAGTCTGGCGATTATCCAACCTCGCTGACTTACTATAACAAGGCTCTGCAGCTGCAGCCCGATTTCAAGCCAGCGCGTGAATATTTGGGTGAGCTCTATCTCGATATGGGCGATATGACCAATGCCAAAGTTCAATTGACGAAGCTCGAAACCTTGTGTCCCGATGGT
The DNA here is from genome assembly GCA_003151375.1 of Hyphomicrobiales bacterium. GTDB lineage: Bacteria > Pseudomonadota > Alphaproteobacteria > Rhizobiales > Aestuariivirgaceae > Aestuariivirga. The sequence goes on along the minus strand of PLXI01000069.1, from coordinate 1,180 downwards.
TGTGAGGAACGTAGCGATTTACAAAAGGCCATTGCTGCAAAAGCCGCGAACTGAAATGTGACCAAAAATCTCCATCGGCGGCTCAAATCCGCCGATGGAGAGGCGATCTCAATTCATTACTTATTTTCACGAGTGAAATTCAAATGTTTGCAAAACTTGAAACGATCATAGTTCAACGCGCAAGCGTGTTGCTGGTGCCAGCGCGGCTGCTGCTTAGCTTCATATTTTTGCATGAGGCTATTGTACTGCTGTTTGGATTTAGCGCTGCCTCAGAGGTGATGAGCAAGCAGGGCGTGCCACCAGTGATATTGGCCGCAACCATAGCGCTGCAACTTTTGTCAGGCTTGATGATCGTGTTAGGCTGGCATGGCCGCTTGGGTGCGTTGGCTTTAGGCCTGTTTTGCGTTATGACGGCCTTCCTCTTCCATAGCAATTTTCAAAATCACGACGAACTTTTGCATTTTGAAAAAGATTTGGCGATTGCAGGTGGTATGTTCGCCATCACAATTCTTGGAACGGGGCGGTTGTCTCTAGATCAATATATTTAAGGCGGTGACGTTTTGGATGAAGGTGCCTCGCTAGGTCGCTTTAATGAGGTTGTTCTGCCTCACCTCAGCGCCGCCTTGTCACTTGCACGTTGGATTACGGGCAACACAAGTGATGCAGAAGATGTGGTGCAAGAAGCTTGCCTCAACGCCTTCAACGGAATGGCATCTTATGATGGCGGCAATGCTAAGGCTTGGTTGCTCACCATCGTCAGGCGAACCTCTTATCGCTGGCTATCGCAAAACCGCAAGCCCGTTGAGAAGGCGGTGGGCGATCTTACAGACTTGGAAGAAGCCACCACACTAAGTGGCGCCAATATCAATCCGAAATTAAACCCCGAGACCAACTATTTGGCCAACGCCAGTGTAGCTGCCTTAGAGGCGGCGATCACAACCCTGCCAGAGCCCTTTCGTGAAACACTGGTGCTGCGTGATATCAATGAGCTGAGCTACCGCGAAATTGCCACCATGATTGAAGTGCCGATGGGCACGGTCATGTCGCGGCTGGCGCGGGCGCGCAGCTTGCTAAAAACTGAATTGGAGAAATCACGATGATGGATGATGATCAATTGTCGGAAAACAAAATTGCCATGCCACTGATGGTCCAGGCTTTGGTGGATGGTGAACTTGATCCC
>PLXI01000060.1 GCA_003151375.1 Hyphomicrobiales bacterium | reverse complement strand
GATCGACATTCAAATAGGGATCAAGTTTTTTGAGACGTGCCTTATAGCCACGCGCTTGCAGCAACGCGCCCAAAGCCGCTGATGCTAAGCCCTTACCAAGTGAGGAAACCACGCCGCCAGTTATGAAGATATATCGCGCCATGGGAGCCGAACCTAACAAGTGCCCGCGATGATTCGTAGTAATAAATCATCCGGTGGCGAAAATTCTGTGGAGTTGTGTGAAACCATTATGGTTTCACGGGCGTTCATTGATTTGTTGGCACGGCAGGTTTGCCGCCATCAAGGTTTGGCAACACATCAGAACCAGCGGCTGGAGCTGCAGGTGTTCCCTTGGCCACAACGCCGTCAACCTCATTGGATTGAACTTGGCCTACGGGCAGCGCAATACTATCTGAGCCCTTGTGTCTGGAAAGCATGGTGAGTGCAATTGAGGTCACAAAGAAAGCTGCCGCCAAAATAGCAGTGGCCCTCGTCAATGTGTTGCCAACGCCGCGAGAAGAAAACAATCCGCCGCCGCCGCCGCCAATACCAAGCGCCCCCCCTTCTGATTTTTGCAACATGATAAGGCCGATCAAGAACACAGCAATCACCAGATGGATCATCAGCANNCAGAATGCGTCTTTTGCGGTTGTTGCTGATATGGATTGCCTTTGGTTTAGCCACATCGCTTATCGTTACAACCTCTTCGAGCGCAACCGCACCGCAGCCTGCAAAACCTGCCAATGATCCTCAACTTGCCCCGGCAATGGATTTTCTCGTGGTTCGTTATAGCAGCCCACGGTGTGAGCCTGATTGTCCAGAATGGATCGCTGCTGAGGGTCGCATTGTGCCTGAAACCGCTGGCAGGTTGGCTAAATTCTTGGCTGACCCGGCAAGACGCAAGTTACCGCTTATTCTAAATTCTGGTGGAGGCAGCATTGAAGCAGCCGTGGCCATGGGACGCATGATCCGTAAATATGAAATGGATACAGGCGTCGGTCAGACAATGATCTTAGGCTGCCCAAATGCCCAGCGCGACGCGGGCACCTGCAAGTCTGACGGCGTGTTACTGGCATTTGATGGCGAAGCCTTTCCCTACGGCGCCTATTGCGCCTCTGCCTGCCCGCTGGTTCTGCTGGGTGGCATGCATAGGGTAGTTGACCCTTCTTCATTTGTTGGCGTGCATGAACCCAAGGGAGACATCCAACCGTATATTGATCACTACCTCATTAAATATCGCATGGAAAATGGCAGGAAGCACATCATTTCCAAAACCTACATCAATCGTACCTATTTAAAAAAGAAAACCATAGTCGGCATCACGCCCAAGTTACGTGTGGAATTAAACAAGTATCTCAATGAGATGGGTGGGTCGCTTGAAATTTTAGCTGAGATGGAAAAAGCCCAGCCGGAAGACATGAACTGGCTTAACAATTACAGCGGTGACAGAGAACGTCTTGGTTTGGTGACTGCAAACCTCCGCCCTCTAATTTCACTGGTCGGGGCGAAAATATGCACTGATGTCTTGGGCAAGGCGCACAATTGCATTCATCTGAAGGCAAAAGAGCCCTATGTGGCCAAACCGTTTGAAAGAGAGTCGGTGACGAAATCTTGGTTGGCCATCAAATAAAAAACCCGACACACAAGGGCCGGGTTTTGAATTCTTTAATAACAACCAGCTTATGCGGCTGGGGCTGCTTCTTTTTTCTGCGATGGGCCTGAATCTTTGCCCTTGGCTGTTACGTCACGATCAACAAACTCAATCACGGCAACAGGCGCGTTATCGCCCATGCGGAAGCCTGCCTTCATGATGCGGATGTAACCACCCTTGCGATCCTTGTAACGCTTAGCCAGAACATCAAACAGCTTCTTGGTTTGCTCAATATCGCGCATTTGCGAAATAGCTTGGCGGCGCGCATGCAGCGTGCCCTTCTTGCCCAAGGTGATCAGCTTTTCAACGATCGGACGCAGGTCCTTTGCTTTTGGCAAAGTGGTCACAATCTGTTCATGCTTGATCAGCGAGGCAGACATGTTCGCAAACATCGCTTGGCGATGTTCGGAAGTGCGGTTGAGTTGGCGGCCTTTAAAACCGTGACGCATGATAGTCTCCTAGCTTAAACTTAGTAGTGGCTTTCGAGCTTTTTGGCGAGCTCGTCGATGTTTTCAGGCGGCCAGTTGGTCACTTCCATGCCAAGGTGCAAGCCCATTTGGGCAAGAACTTCCTTGATTTCGTTGAGTGACTTGCGGCCAAAATTAGGTGTGCGCAGCATTTCAGCTTCTGACTTTTGGATCAGATCGCCGATGTAAACGATGTTATCGTTCTTGAGGCAATTGGCNNACGCCGATTTGGTCTTGCAAGATGCGCGCGGCATAAGCCACTGCATCTTCTGGTGTCACAGCGCCGTTGGTTTCAACGGTCATTATCAGCTTATCGTAATCCAAGATTTGGCCTTCGCGCGTGTTTTCCACACGGTATGACACGCGGCGCACAGGCGAATAAATGCTATCTACTGGGATCAGGCCGATAGGAGCATCCTCGGCGCGGTTGCGGTCAGCAGCCACATAGCCCTTGCCGTTGTTGATGGTGAATTCAATGCGCAGCTCAGCGCCTTGATCCAACGAACACAAAACATGTTCTGGGTTCAACACTTGCACATCTGAAGTTTGTTGAATGTCGCCGGCTTTAACAATGCCAGGGCCATTCTTCTTCAACGTCAGGCGCTTTGGGCCTTCAGCATGCATAGCAAATGCGATGTCTTTGATGTTGAGGATCAAATCCGTCACATCTTCGCGCACGCCAGCGATGGATGAGAATTCATGCAATACGCCATCAACCTGAATCGAGGTGACAGCAGCACCCTGCAATGATGAGAGCAGAATGCGGCGCAGCGCATTGCNNGGATCAGTTCCTGCCAATTCTTTTGATTGACCTGCATGTTCATTTTCCTGTGAGCCTCCGAGAAGGTCTAAGCCCTCTCCAAACTTCTAATTTTAAAAGGGACTAAACGCGACGGCGCTTTGGCGGACGGCAACCATTGTGAGGGATCGGCGTGATGTCACGAATTGATGTCACCTGCAGACCGGTCGATTGCAACGCACGAAGGGCAGATTCACGGCCAGAACCTGGGCCCGTAAATTAAACTTCTACA
>PLXI01000158.1 GCA_003151375.1 Hyphomicrobiales bacterium | reverse complement strand
CGCATCCTTTCTAAACAGCCGCCAATCTCAAGAGGTATAAGATGAAGGCACTGGTGGCAGTTAAGCGCGTTGTGGACTACAACGTGAAAATCCGGGTGAAGGCAGATGGCTCAGGCGTTGAATTGGCCAATGTAAAAATGTCGATGAATCCGTTTGACGAAATTGGTGTGGAAGAAGCCATCCGCATGAAAGAAGCCGGAAAGGTGAGCGAGATTATCGTTGTTTCCATCGGGCCGCAACAAGCGCAAGAAACTTTGCGCACCGCTTTGGCGATGGGTGCTGATAGAGCCATTTTGGTGAAGCATGATGAGGCGGTTGAACCTTTAGGTGTTGCCAAGATTTTGAAGGGTATTGTGGATGCCGAAAAGCCAGGGATCGTGATCCTCGGCAAGCAGGCCATCGATGATGACTGCAACCAAACTGGACAAATGCTCTCAGCACTTCTGGGCTGGCCACAAGCAACATTCTGTTCAAAGATTGAACTTAGTGTGGGCGATGCGGTGTTAAGCCGCGAAATTGATGGCGGCATGCAGCAGATTAAAGTGAAACTGCCTTTGGTGATGACCACCGATTTGCGTCTCAATCAGCCGCGCTATGCGTCTCTGCCTAACATCATGAAGGCAAAGAAAAAGCCGTTGGATGAAAAAACGCCTGCAGATTATGGCGCGGATGTGCGACCACGGTTGAAAGTGATCAAAACCGAAGACCCGCCAAAGCGACTTGCAGGTGTTAAGGTTGCCTCTGTGGCTGAACTGGTGTCCAAACTCAAAGCGGCGGGAGCGATCTGATGGCTGTTCTGTTGATTGCTGATCATGACAACAAAAACCTGAAAGATGCCACGCATAAGGCTTTGACTGCCGCTGCTAAAATGGGCGGCGACGTTCATGTGCTGGTTGCTGGTCAAAATTGTGAAGCTGTTGCCAAGGCGGCAACTAAACTTGCAGGCGTGAAGAAGGTTTTGCATGTTGAGGCAGCTGAGTTGGAACATCAACTGGCAGAGCCGATGGCGGCCACGATTGTTAGCATTGCTGAGGCGTACGAACATATTATTGCGGCGGCCACGATGAGTGGCAAGAATTTCATGCCGCGTGTGGCAGCGCTTCTCGATGTGATGCAGGTGTCTGATATTTCCGAGGTGAAATCTTCCGACACATTTGTACGCCTGATTTATGCAGGCAATGCAGTGCAGACTGTTCAGTCAACCGATGCCAAGAAAGTAATCACTGTGCGCACGGCTTCATTTGCCGCTGCGACTGAAGGTGGCAATGCAGTGATTGAAGTCGTGAAGGCGGCAGCTGATGCGGGCTTGTCGTCTTATGTTGGTGAAAATCTCTCGACGTCTGACCGCCCTGAACTCACTTCAGCAAAGATCATCATCTCTGGCGGGCGCGGCATGCAATCAGGCGAAAACTTCAAAATGTTGGAAGCGGTGGCCAAAAAGCTCAACGCCGCAGTGGGTGCTTCTCGTGCAGCAGTGGACGCCGGCTTTGTGCCCAATGATTATCAAGTTGGCCAAACCGGCAAAGTGGTGGCACCTGATCTTTATATCGCGGTTGGCATTTCTGGTGCCATTCAACATCTTGCGGGCATGAAAGATTCCAAGATCATCGTTGCCATCAACAAGGATGAAGAAGCACCGATCTTCCAAGTGGCGGATTATGGTTTGGTGGCGGATCTCTTCACTGCTGTGCCGGAGTTAGAGAAAGCTTTGTAGCGAACAGCGACAAAGCCAGCGCCACGATCAACAATCCCATTGCCATCCATGGCATGAGAGTCATGACTTGGTTGTGCAGCAGTTGCCCGCCAATGGCAGCACCTGATGATTGGCCGACATAAACAAAACTGGTGTTGAGCGCTATTGCTACGGAGGCGATGTTGGGGACTAAGGTGGCAAGCCTGGATTGTTGCAACGAGTTGGATGAAAAAGAGCCAAGGCCCCAAAACGCAGCAGCCACCATAGCTGGCCAATAGTGCCCAAAGAAAATGCCAAAGCCAAAGAAGCCAATAGCCAGCGCGGCCAAGCCCATGGCGATCACATTGTCAGTTTCGACGCGTTGCACAAAACGCGTGGCCAGAGAATTTCCCAAAATGCCAGATACGCCCACAATGGCCAAAACGATGGAAATATAGATCTGCTGCACGCCAAAGCCGTCGCGCATGATGGGGGCGATATAAGTCAGCATGGTAAACTGGCCAGCCATTGAAAGAGCCGTGACACAATAAATCAGCAACAACACAGGCGAGGCAAATGCCTTAATCCAAGCTTCAAGCCCTTGTCGCTGCACGTGAAGGCCGGAAGGCAATGTGAGCCAGATAGCCGCAGCGCCAATCACGCATAGCGCCGCCATCAAAATATAAATTTCCCGCCAATCCATTATTGTGGCCATGTAATTGGCCAGCGGAATGCCGCCTGCTGCTGCAGCTGACCAGCCGATAAATATAAATGAAATGGTTGCCGCGCGTTTTTCGGGTGGCACGATGAGGCCAACAGTTGCGGCAGCTTGCGGCGTGAAAATCGCTGCTGCCACAACTGTGAAAGCGCGAATAATAAGTTGCAATTCAAAGCTGGGTGTTAAGCCAGCCGCCAAATGACCAACTGCATAAAGTAGAAGAGATGCAGCCAGCAAAAAACGCCGGTCCATGGGGCTTGTCCAAGTTGCGAAGATGGGTGCGCCTAAAGCCACCACAATCCCGCCCACTAAAGCAAGTCTTCCAGCTACGTCTGGGGCAATATTGAATTCCTTGGCGATTTCATTGAGCAGGCCAGAAGGCAACAAAATGCCCGTGCCGATCAGAAAATTACCAAAGACCAGTGCCCACAGGGCGGCAGTTGTATTTCGTGGGCTTGGCGTGTGTGACATAAAGCCTCTTTTGTGTATCATGAGAATGCGCTTGAGTGGCGTTCCTCAAACGCGGGATAATTCTGCCACTTTCAACAGAATATGGGTTTACACAAGCATGAAAATTGCAAAGGTCGGCGTCATTGGTGCGGGGCAGATGGGCTCGGGCATAGCACAGGTTTGCGCCACGGCGGGCTATGAAGTGTTGCTGAATGATGTCACAACGGAGCGTGTGCAGGCTGGCCTTACCTGTATTGCCAAAAATTTTGATCGCAAAATCAAACACGGCAAAGCNNCCAGCAGTAGATTTGCAGGCCTTCAGCACCTGTGATTTGGTGATTGAAGCGGCGACCGAAAAAGAAGCGGTGAAACGCCAGATCTTTGAGGCCTTGATTCCACATTTGAAACCAGATTGCATTCTTGGCACTAATACCTCATCGCTTTCGATTACGCGTCTAGCTGCCGCATCGGGCAGGCCAGATAAGTTCATGGGCATACATTTCATGAACCCGGTGCCGGTGATGGAACTGGTTGAACTTATTCGCGGCATTGCCACCAATGAAGCCGTGTTCAAATCGGTGAATGCTTTCATGACCAGTTTGGGAAAAAGCGTTGCGGTGTCTGAGGATTTTCCGGCTTTTATCGTTAACCGTATTTTGCTGCCAATGATCAATGAGGCGGTTTATACTTTGTATGAAGGTGTTGGCGGCGTTGAGGCCATCGACAAAGCCATGAAACTTGGCGCGCATCATCCGATGGGACCGCTAGAATTAGCTGATTTCATTGGATTGGATACCTGCCTTTCGATCATGCAAGTGCTGCATGAGGGCCTTTCGGATTCAAAATATCGGCCGTGCCCGCTATTGGTTAAATATGTGGACGCTGGCTGGTTAGGCCGCAAGGTGAAGCGCGGCTTTTATGACTATTCTGGCGATACACCCGTGCCGACACGTTAATTTGGGGCTGCTTTACTCTCGCAAGCCTACAACTTGCTCGTGAGGTGCGCTGATGCTTTGTTTTCCGCCACAATTTCCCATATAGAGGCGGGATGACTTTCAGTTTTCGAAAAATGAACGGGTTAGGCAATGATTTTGTGGTGCTGGATGCGCGCAAGACACCGATATCCGTTTCCGAAGCGCAGGCCCGTGCCATTGCCAATCGCAAGACGGGCATTGGCTGTGACCAGCTTATTGTTATGGAAAATTCCACCATCGCGGATGTGCGCATGCGCATTTGGAATTCCGAAGGTGGTGAGGTGCCGTCTTGTGGCAACGCCTCACGTTGTATCGCGGATTTGATGTTCGATGAACTGGGCACAGACGCAACGACGATTGACACCAAGGGCGGCTTTCTTCTTGCTAAAAAGGCGGGCGACCATCTCGTCACTATTGATCAAGGTGTGCCGAAATTTGATTGGAAAAACATTCCGCTTTCAGAAGATTTTCCTGATACACGACATATAGAACTGCAAGTGGGGCCGATTGATGCGCCGCTGCTGCATTCGCCTTCGGTGGTGAATGTGGGCAACCCACATTGTATTTTCTGGGTGAATGATTTGGATGTCGTTGATCTCTCCAGAGTTGGGCCAATGCTGGAGAACCATCCCCTGTTTCCCGAACGTGTGAATGTATCTCTGGCCAAGGTTGTGGCGCGCAATCATGTTTTGCTGAAAGTGTGGGAGCGTGGTGCTGGTTTGACGCAAGCTTGCGGCACGGCGGCTTGCGCCACCATGGCGGCGGGCCTGCGCATCAAGATCATTGATGCCAAATGCACAATCACGTTACCTGGCGGCGATCTTTTCATGAGCGTGAATGAGGAAGGCCATATCATAATGACTGGGCCAGCCGCATTAGATTTTGAAGGCACTTTGCCGGAAGGACTGTTGTGAGCGAGGCGCTGATCGAAACTTTTGGTTGTCGCCTCAACACTTTTGAGAGTGAGATTATGCGTGGCCATGCCGCGAAAGCTGGGCTTACCGATGCGGTGATTTTCAACACTTGTGCTGTAACAGCAGAGGCCACACGGCAGGCCCGCCAAGCCATCCGCAAGGCGCACCGCGACAATCCCAATGCGCAAATTATTGTGACGGGCTGTGCGGCCCAGACTGATCCTGAGATGTTTGCTGCCATGCCAGAGGTTTCTCGCGTGTTGGGCAATGAAGAAAAATTACAGGCTTCCGCTTGGTTGGCGCAGAGCAACCGCCCACGCGTGGATGTTTCTGATATTATGCTGGTGAAGGAAACGCGGCCGCCGATGATTGATCGGTTGACGGCACGCACGCGGGCTTTTGTACAGGTTCAAAATGGCTGTGACCATCGCTGCACGTTTTGCATCATTCCTTTTGGGCGAGGCAATTCGCGCTCGGTTCCACTTGCAGATGCGATTGAGCAAGTGCGCCGGTTAGTGGCACAGGGGCATAATGAGATTGTGCTTTCCGGTGTTGATCTCACCTCTTGGGGCGCTGATCTTGAAGGAGCGCCAAAACTAGGCCGATTATTGTCGCGTATCTTGAATGATGTGCCAGACTTGAAACGCTTGCGGCTTTCGTCGATCGATTCAATCGAAGCGGATGATGAATTGATTGATGTGATCTCTGGTGATATCCGCGTGATGCCGCATTTGCATCTCTCGTTGCAAAGCGGTGACAACATGATTTTGAAACGCATGAAGCGCAGACATTCGCGCGAACACTCAATCAAGTTTTGTGCGAATATTCGCGGAAAGCGGCCTGATATAGTGTTTGGTGCGGATATTATTGCAGGGTTCCCAACTGAAACCGATGAGATGTTTGAAAATTCACTACGTATCATTGATGAATGTGGACTGACGTATCTGCATGTGTTTCCTTATTCGCCACGCCCCGGCACACCTGCGGCGCGTATGCCTGAGGTGGCGCGTGACGTGGTCAAACGCCGTGCCGCTTTGTTGCGGGCAAAAGGCGAGGCGCGATTGCAGAATTTTCTAACGGCTGAAGTTGGCAAGCGCCATGAGATATTGGTGGAAACGCCGTCAACTGGTCGCACGCCGCATTTTGCCTTAACGAAGTTTGAAGTGGCCATGGTTCCGGGCACTGTTTTCAATGCCAACGTTCTGTCGGCCTCGGCTTCTCATTTGCAAGTGGGGCTTTGATGGCTGGGTTCTTTAAAAAGCTATTCAACCGGATCACGGGCAAGCCCAATGAAGAAGCTGTTGTGGAGGTTGCGGTACCCGCTGCTTTGCCTGCTCCAGAACCAGAAGTAACACCGGAACCGATTAAGAGCGTTGTGAAAACGGCGCCACCCAAAAAGGTTGAGGCTAAAAAGCCAGAAAAGAAAAAACCCGAGACCAAGAAGTCTGAACCCAAAAAAATTGAAGCTAAGAAGCCCGAACCGAAAAAAGCTGAGGCAAAGAAGCCTGCAGCAAAAGTTGAGGTTAAGAAGTCTGCGGCAAAAGTTGAAGTAAAAAAACCTGAGCTAAAGAACAAAACGTTCAAACCTCCTGCTGAAAAGCGGGATCCCGGTCTTCGCGGGGATGACGGCGTTGGGGTGGAGCCACCAGCGCCAGTTGTTAAAGTTGCGCCCGTTCCCGTTCCCTTGCCTGCTCCATCGCCTGTCAGCGCGCCCGCACCTGTTGTAGAAGTTCCACAGCGCAGTGGCTGGTTCTCACGGCTAAAACAAGGCCTGTCGAAATCGTCATCATCTATTGGCGGTTCAATCACATCGATCTTCACCAAGAAGAAACTAGACAAAGCCACCTTACAAGATTTGGAAGACACTTTGATCCAAGCCGACCTCGGCCTAGCGGTGGCTGAGCGGATCATTGCGCAAGTTTCCCATGGGCGATACGACAAAGAAATTGACCCAGAAGAAGTGAAGCAGATTCTGGCAGCCGAAGTGGCCAAGGTCTTGAAACCCGTCGAAGTGCCGTTTAATTTTGGCACCGAAAAGCCATTTGTAATTGTAGTGGTTGGCGTGAATGGATCTGGCAAGACCACAACCATTGGAAAGTTGGGTGCCATCGCCGCTGGCGAAGGATTTAAAGTTATGTTTGCTGCTGGAGATACATTCCGCGCGGCGGCGATTGAACAGCTTACTGTCTGGGGAAAGCGCATTGGCGCTGAAACCATTTCGCGACCCACAGGCTCAGATGCGGCGGGTCTGGCCTTTGATGCCTTGAAAGAAGCCCAAGGCAATGGCACAGATATTTTATTTATCGATACGGCTGGGCGTTTACAAAACAAAGCCCATCTGATGGATGAGCTTGATAAAATGGTGCGGGTGATCAAGAAGCTTGATTCCACAGCGCCGCATGCCG
>PLXI01000274.1 GCA_003151375.1 Hyphomicrobiales bacterium | reverse complement strand
TCCCCGCGTGCGCGGGGAACAGCTTGTCCAACTGCTAATCCGGTTGAGGTTGTGCGGTTCATCCCCGCGTGCGCGGGGAACAGTAGTATAGGCCAGGAACAAGAGGCAACTAAGGCGGTTCATCCCCGCGTGCGCGGGGAACAGTTTATTTTCATCGGCCTTAATAATGGCCGGAACGGTTCATCCCCGCGTGCGCGGGGAACAGGATTTAACATAGGGTGCACCTTCATGGTATGACGGTTCATCCCCGCGTGCGCGGGGAACAGGGTGATTCTCGTCCCCTCAATTCATCAAAGGTCGGTTCATCCCCGCGTGCGCGGGGAACAGTTTGTCGTGAGTTGTCACCCAGTGCATACCATCGGTTCATCCCCGCGTGCGCGGGGAACAGCCCCTTTTCCAAGCGGTATTTTGCCCAACGGGCGGTTCATCCCCGCGTGCGCGGGGAACAGCCGTAATGAGCGGGCATTTTAACTGACCAAGGCGGTTCATCCCCGCGTGCGCGGGGAACAGATACAATGAACCCCCTCTATATCCTCGCAGCCCGGTTCATCCCCGCGTGCGCGGGGAACAGTCAGGGAATCGTACATAGAGAAGGTTGCTGAACGGTTCATCCCCGCGTGCGCGGGGAACAGGCGATTGGCAGCGACCAAAGTATTAACGAGTTCGGTTCATCCCCGCGTGCGCGGGGAACAGGCAACCCGATTTATTCATTGAGCCGCCCAAGCCGGTTCATCCCCGCGTGCGCGGGGAACAGCCTGCGCTGTTCAATTGTGCAATGGCAAGACGCGGTTCATCCCCGCGTGCGCGGGGAACAGTTTTCACACACCCAAAATTCATCATTGCAGTTCGGTTCATCCCCGCGTGCGCGGGGAACAGTGCTTGCGCGGCATGTAGAATAGAATGTCAAGCGGTTCATCCCCGCGTGCGCGGGGAACAGTGCCTCCCATTACCCCATGACCCATTCCCTAGCGGTTCATCCCCGCGTGCGCGGGGAACAGTCGGGATGGAGGCTTTTCTTGGCTATCCTTACCGGTTCATCCCCGCGTGCGCGGGGAACAGACTTAATGGAAGTCATTGATCTCACTAAATATTTACCATGTCAAACAGCCTACCGAATTTTTACTTGGCTTTTGGAGTGCCACACGCTGGCAAAAAAGAGACTAATTTTAGTCCATCAAACTCCACTGGAATGCGTCGGTTTTGACCGATGGTTTCAAAATCGAAGCCCTGATCATTGGGCACCTGCCAGGCCAATACTGCATCACCTTCACCAATGCCTGATGCCACCTGCTCCCATATTCTTTCTCTGGTTCTGGTTGAATAGGTGCCGATATAGACACCCGCACGGATTTCCAAAAGCCATGCAGCCAACCGCCCCCGCAAGTTTGGTGGCGCATTTTCAACTACGATGACCATCATCACCCGATTTATCCCCATCCTCAAATGCCGGCCCCACTGTGCCATCTGGCGGTAGTGGAACGGGCAAATCTCCGGCTGTCAAAACCTCTTCAATTTGAGGAATTATTTTTGAGAGGAGACCAGTTTTACGAAAACTATCGCGGCAGGCGAGGCGCACAGCACGATCGGGCACCATGTCTAGTTTGCCGTTAGCAGCCTGCCCTGCAATTCGAAAAGCCTCGGGCACCACCGTTTCCAATTTCCAAAGGTCGGCGATGTCATAAACAAATGACAAGGGTTTACCTGTATGGAGAAAACCGATCGCAGGTGCATAACCAGCCGCCAAAACTGCCGCTTCCGTAAGACCGTGGAGACATGCTGTTGCAGCAGATAAACAGCGGTTGGGAATATCGCCCCACTCCCAGTCAGATGGATTATAACTGCGCCTCGTCCACTTCACACCGTGTTGCTGCGCCAGCAGTTCATAAGTTGCGCGTACACGTGCGCCTTCAATGCCGCGCAATTGTTCAATTGAGCGGCGAGATGGCGCTTCCTCTTGGAAACGGATTTGAAACATTTTGCGCACCACGCGTAGCCTTGCGTCGGGATCGAGCGCAATGGAGGCTTGCCACAAAAGTTTATCAGAGCGTGCGCCACCTGGCTGGCCAGCAGAGTAAAGGCGAACGCCGGCCTCTCCCACCCAAGTCAACAAGGTGCCAACGCGAGCTGCCAGAGCCACAGCTGCGTGGCTAATACGAGCGCCCGGCTCTAACATGATGCATGCTAGACCACCTATTGGTATATGCGTTCGGGTTCCATCCGTATTGATAGCAACAAAGGCACCATCCGAAACATCAAGCTGAGCCCTTTCGACAAAAATAAGTGTCGCGCGATCCTTTAAAGGGATGGGCTTTGGCGGCGGTAGCCCTGGCAGGCCAGAACTCAAACGCGTTTCACCAACATCAAACCGCAGCCAAAGGCTTTGGCACGACCAAATCCAGAGAAGAGTTTCTCAACGAGTTTAGCGGGGTCTTGCACTTCAATTTCGCCAGTCATTTCCAATATGCCGAATTGGGGTTGACCTTTGCGTACTCCGCGATGGTCTGGCAGCACTTGCACGGAATAATCCACAACATGGCAATCATGCACTGCAAAGCCGTGTTTTTCGCCTTGAGCCGTTAGCCAGTGAGAGCCAACTTCTTGCGCAATCGACATGCGCTTTGCATTGCGCTCTTCACCCGACGCCACGTCTTTCAAGGCATGCATAACAATATCAACGCGCCTATTTCGGGTTTTGCCATTCACTTTGGCGGCGTATTTTTCCGGTCGGGTTTTCGTGGCGTTCACGCGAAGCACAAAAGTCAACTTATCACCGACACGCAAATTTGGCGCATAAGGTTTTATTTCATAGGGCGCAAACAAAGGCGATGGTGAAGGTTCGCGATTTGAGAATACAATGAACGCACCCTTCTCTTCGGTGCGCCACAGAAAATCGCGCTTGTCTTCTGCCTTGCCCGCAAAGGCCGACCAAATCAGCCGATGGTGAGCATCCATTGCTAGTGCCCTATTTTCAGGATCAATCAGCATCTTCAAAGCTTCGGTTGATGGATTTTGCGACAGGCGCATACGGCTAAAAAAATGCGTCATGGTGCAGAGGCCCTCGCCACAATACTGGTTGAAAAACGCAAGACCTGCCGCGGTGCGAAATGCCATTTTTGCCGATCAATAGCGATGTCATGGCGTTGTTCTAGAATTGCGCTATTTGATGCATCTTCAAAAGCATCCGAATAAACACGCGATGCCGTTTCTTCGATATACCAAGGCGGAAGCTTAACTGCAGCAAGCGCTTCCAGTGGATTTTCCGCTTGAACAAGTTGGGGCAGCATAGGCGCAGCCAGAGGACAGGACTTTCGGCCGAGATAGAGAGTGAAATGAGGTTTTGAAAGAGCACGTATGAGCGGCAGCAAATCCTCACCCCACAACGCCACCCCAAAGAGTGGGCTTGCCCTATAATCACGGATGGTGATAGTCGTGTTGATCTCTCCATCTGCCATTTCAAAAGCAGCACGGCGTGAATCAGGGCGTCTGGCTTTGGCCGTAGGTATGGTCATCACCGTATGATAATCGCGCACGGGTTCGCCTTCCGCGAAGACAGCGACAGCCACTTTCAGGGCTTCCAGCGCGGCAAGTCGGTTGGGTTCATCACGGCGAACGCCAAGTGCCGCTGCCACCAACCCTAATATAGCAGAACGGCCAGGCCAGCCGACTGAACCACGCCGTTCATGCCCAGCGAATTCACCCGTCGCCCCAAGCGCTGCCGCCAGCGTGAAGACAAGGTGTTCACGCATCAGTGCTGCCTCCAGCCTTCTCCACCGCGTTGCCAGCGAAGCTGATGATGTCTTTCAGACTGCCGATGCCGGCAACGACGTTCATCACTTCTTTGCTCAAGCCATCAAGGCCATAAGCGCGATCAATCTTCGCTGCCATGGATTCGAGTGCTTCAATAGAATTTTCGATCTGGTTGTCGCCAGTAATGGGTTTGAAGAACGAGCCTGTCAAATCTCGCGGCTGGTCAGAACCACATTCAGCACGAACATACATGGCCATAGGATGGTGCGCATGGCTGTTTTGCTTGCCCTTGGGTGTCGTGGTGGCGAGGGCTTGCACCAAAGCTTCCATACCTTTGCGAGCGAGAGCTTTGTCACCATTCAAATTTTCAATGAGCAGATTACAATCAACACAGACGTAAAGATAAAAGACACCAGAACCAAAACCATGTTCACCGAGATGTTCAGCGCCAGCACCAGCACTGCTGATCTGCAAATCATCTATCGCAGTAAAGAAGTCTGTTTCCGCAATAGCCCTATGCGTGGTGATGGCATGGCCTACTTGTACGGCAGCTTCACGATTGAAATCTGGATCATCGGCCAACATGCGACCGAACATGGCAATATCGACTGCTCCATCTGCACTGCGCAGAACGAGTTTTGAAAGTTCTCTTTCCTTAGGCGTTGCAGCACCGCCCAAGATTTGCTCTGCCAATTCACAAGCATAACGCTTTTCATCTGGCGAAATGAAGGCCAATTGCGACAGCTGAAGTTTAACTCCATCTTTGTTTCGCGCTTCATCAAGTTTACCAAATACATCAGCCACTTCACCCGCGATTTTGTGCGCTTTCTTTTCGTCGGTGCTTTTGCTTTTAAGATGCTCACGGATTACTTCGCCAATGCGCTTTGTCCGTTCGCCAAGGTGGCCTTGAAGCGCCGCCATAAAGCGATCCGACGCACGAACCGCATGTTTAATAGACTGGCTGGATAGCCTGAGGCGGGGCACACCTCCTACACGGGCTTCTTTGGGCCGACCCGTGTCATCACGGTTAGGGTTGGATGGAGGATAGGCAGTCAGCAGATGCAGTTGCAAGAAAGTTGTCATAGCTCAGCCTCTTCTTTTTCAGGTGATGTTTCGATTGTTGCGGCAGATAAGCCTCTGCCAAAATAGTCAAACAGCCATCGGGTGCGGATATCGTCGTTCCAGAACAGCAAGTCTTCACCTAAGTGCCCGACATTGCATTTGTTGCTCACAATCGGCAGAGCGCGGCGTAATTGTGTTGCTAATTCTGTTAAGCCATCCGCGCGGATGATGTTTTGAAAGCGGGTTTCGGAAAGCAGGTGCTTGTTTCTCTTTTTCTTGCCTTCGCCAGATTGCCCAACCACCTCACCAAAGCGCCATGCTAGTGTTTGGCTGGTAGGTTCTTTTACATGAGCCAAGGTCATGGCCAGCAGTGCCAATTTTTCAGGCTGAAAGCCTAATTTCAACTGGTCGCCCAATTCCTGCACAGCGCGCTCGGACAAGACTTCAACCACGTTCGAGGTTCGGCGCAACCTTGCTGAAAGGCCGCGTGCCTCGCCACTGTGGTCATCATCTAATTCCTCGCGCCAATAATTGAAAATAACATCGCGGCGTTCTTCGGGCGTCATCATGCAGCCTCCTGTGATTTTTTCTTTTCATAAGGCGGAAGGCCAAGCTCGCCATAAGCTTTAGCGCCTTGCTTGGTTGCGCCATTCAGTGTGGCATTGAGAAAACGAGAGGCCTCAACTATGCGCTCAATCTCTTCAGGCCTGCGCTCGGTCAAAGCTGGGAGTGCAGCCTCGTCAAAAATTTTCCTCGCCACATTCCTCATGTGATCTCGCCAGCGAATGGCGATGGATTGTGTTGTTTCGCCGCCACATAGTGCAGCAACGCAATCCTCAAAAGGCCCTTGTGTTTCGAGATAAAATTCCTCACGCCGCGCATCGCGGCTTTCGCCGTCGGCAAAAACTGTTTGCAATGCCGAGCGCAAGGCGTTTGAGAATATCTCAGCCGCACCAATCATTGCTCCTAGAAAAAGACTCTGGTTATCAGCAAGAACATGCAGCGGCTGTGACGACAACACGAAATCGAGCGGCTTCATATTATCCATAGCCCAACCAGCAACAAGCAATCGCGCCGTTGGCCTGCCCCTTAAGCGGCTCTGCCATATTTCCACGCAGGCCGCACGGTGGCGCAGTTTATTTTCACCTATTGAAGCCGCAACTATTCCTAGCCAATTTCGATAGCCAAAAGCACCCGCCGTGGGATGTTTCGGTAACCATTCGCTGCCTTCTTTCATTTGATAATAAGGTGTGAGCGGATGGTTCCAGCCCGTATAGTTCGTGCCATAGGGACGCTGGATAACACCGATGATTTGCTCCGTCTGATCAAACACCAAACGCAGGCGACGCGGCATTCCAAAGAAAGTTTCTGCGGTGACCTCGTTTGGATTGTCAGGGAAGGTTGGTGGTTTATTATTGTCAGAAACCCGCGTCGGTCGCATCCAAGGCAAGACCTTAATATCCTGCGCTTTGCCATAAGGCATATTGGCCCACACTGTCGCCCACAGGCCTTCTTCAGAATCAACCAAAGTTGTCATGGGGCCTCCGCCGCGCATAGAGGTGCGATTGCCCGCTCCTCCTGAAGGCGCAAAGGCCTGAAAGGCAAAAAGTGCTATAGCGGCAAGATGCGGGTTCAGCGCCGCATAACGCTCCCGCCGCACCATCAAGTCAGCATTATTCTTGGCGGTGTTGGCCCCCGCGCTGTCAATGAACAGCATATCCGGCGGGTTGGCATCACCCTCCAACACTTCTAAATCCTGCATAAAGCGCGGGCCATCACCGCTCAAGTTGAACGCGTCTTTGATCGCTAATAATTTTCGCCCAAGCCGATCTATGTCTGGCTGTTGGCGAGTCTCCCAATCTTCATCATCAGATGGAGGATCAGCGATGAATATCAGCCCGATTAACAGTTCAAGACAGGCCACATTCAGATCAGGACGCGGCCAATCTGGCTCGGCAATGGAAGCATCAGCCATTTCATGTGGTCGAATGATGTGGCGTTCGCCATTTTTAAGATGAACAGGAATCCATGGATCAGTGATTAGATTCATACAGCCCCCAGTTTGATCGCTCAACCCACAGAAAGGATATGTTCTTTCCTTGTTTAAAGAACACAATTTGTCAATCAAACTTCGATTTTTACTACTTTTGGCTGTGGAAAACTAAACCCCGACGAGAGCTGTAGATCAATCCCTCTGTCAAACTGCCACCTTCCTTCACTTCAACAACCGTCAGATTGCGTTTCTTCCACTCCGGCCAATCCTTTTTGAAAGCGTGAAGTTCATCAGATTCTTCACACGCTTGCGCCAATGGAAACTTATCCAAGCGGTATTTGGCAGCACTCACTTCCGAGAGCATTTCACCCTCAGCGCCATAGCCTGACCAGAGTTGAAGCATCCCATTTTCGCGCTTCACCAACATCAATGTGCGTTGTTCTGGCCCAAGACGCGTCGGGAAGTTGACATCATCCAGTCCCGCCCCAGCGCTGCGATAATCCTTGGCCATGAAGTCTATAGCGTTTTGCTGGCCACGGTTTTTCTCACCCAGTTCCTTGCCTATATTTTGAAGCTCCGCGCGCTCCAAAACAGAGGGCACATCTTCCAGCGCCTCACCATGCACGGTTTCAATCAAATCGCGCAGGCCATCTGGTGCATCAATTTTACCGAGCTTGAAAAGGTGATTGGCGGTGCGCCATTGATCCGCTGACGGATAAACGTAAGAGCCTTTGTCCATCACATTCTTCAACCAACGCTCGCTCGTTATTTCCGATGGATCGGGTGACAGCACATGCAAGACGGGCGTGGGCACGGGTCTCATGCTTGCCGGCCTTTCATCCATATAGCGCCACAAGCGTCCGGCGCGTTGAATAAGCGATGCCATGGGGGCTAGGTCAGAAACCATCACATCAAAATCTAAGCTGAGGCTGGACTCAGCAACTTGCGACGCAACAAGAATTTGCCCGTTGCCACCGTTGCGATCCTTGCCAAATTTATTGAGCACTTCAGTTTCAATGCGTCGCCTGTCGCCAAAAGCGAAGCGCGCATGGAATAATAAGGGCGATGCCCCCAAAGCTTCCAGCATCCGAACGGCTTCGATGCAATCATCGACGGAGTTGCGAATCCAAATGCATGCTGCTCCCTTAGCCGCTGCGACCACCAAAAGCTGCGCTGCAGTATCTGGCTCACCAAGTCTTTCAACCCACACCACACCTCGCGGACTTTTGCTTACAGCTGGCAACTCGCCTTTTGCACCGCCAACAACATTGAGCGCGGGATAAGATTTGTCAGTAATCCTCGATACGTCTCTGCCTGCGCCTTGTTCAAAGGCATCGGCCAATTCTTGCCGCAGCCCCAGTGGAAGTGTGGCACTCAGAAGAATAGCCGACCCGCCCTGCATGGCGTGACATTTCAGCAGGGCTTTAAGCTCCTCTTTCATATAAGGGTTGCCCATTTCGTGAACCTCATCAACGATGAGTATTTTCTGCGAAAGGCCCCATATAAGAAGACAATTGTGTTTCGTGGGCAGTGCCGCCAAAAAGGCTTGGTCGATGGTGCCCACACCCACTTGCGCTAACAGAGCTTTGCGGCGGCTGTCTGCCAGCCAAGGCGCGCAAGTTACATCCTCTTCATTGCCGCTGAGCCGACCCTGCACATCATCAAATAGGACATTGAGATTAGCTCGCCCATGGGCCAGCGTGAGTGACGGACTATTAAATAATTTGCCAACCATTTTTTCTGCCCGCGCAAACATAGCGTTTGATGTGGCCATGGTGGGCAGCGCGAAAAAAATACCACCGCCTTTCCCATCAAGCAGCATGCGTTGGGCCAGCAACATGGCAGCTTCGGTTTTCCCCGCACCCGTTTCATCTTCGATGATGGCGAGCATCGGCCCTTCGCGAAGGATAATCCTGCTAACAGCAAGTTGCATGGAGCGCGGTGTAAAATCATAGAGTGGCATGTCGCGGGTAGCACCTTGCGTAAGTCCGGCATTTTTTACCGCAACAGCAGCAAGCATTCGCGACTGCGTCAAATGCTCATCAAGATTCTCGCCGCGCATAGTTGGTTGAAACCATTCAGTATTGGAGCCTATCCAGTCACACACTGTTACAAACCCAGGCAGCCACCAGCTGAGTGCGTGAAATTCTGCTTTATTCAGATCTTGCAGTGAAGCCTCTGGCCAAATTGATAAGCAGAATTGTGTAAAATCTTTTGCTGCTGCTTTTGCTTCAATACCAATATCGCGCTGCATGTGTTTGAACGCGTCACCTTGTGCATTTGGCGGTCTGCCATGGTGCCCGGCAGTTGCAGCATAAAGTTTATGTCGCCGTCTCCAATCACCACCAAGAATCGGTTCTAGAATTTCTTCGTCAAAATTCTGTAGAAGACATTCACTTAATTCCCAGTGGCTTCGGCCGCTCCTTGTTCCTTTCTCCAACATTGAACGAAACGTGTTGCTGAATTTACCAAGGTCATGCAGTGCGGTCAAAAGCACAAGTGCCTTTTGGACAACATCAGGAAATGAAGTGCGGTGTATTAGCACCTCAGCCACCGCAGCCACGTCAAGCATATGGCAGGCAGCAGGATACGGAAGTGCGTCCGGTACGGATTTTCCTGGCCAAATAAGCGGCGAATTGTTTAAGTGTTTACTCTGGAGGCTATTTGACATGTGCCATCGTAAGTCAGATTTCCCTATCTCACACCGAGACTACCACAATTCAATGCCAGCTGGATGGAAGTTTAATTTAACGCAAAAACGCGCATCTGAAAGACGAGCTGCAAGTTTATTTTCCCAAAACTTGTGAGAAGCTAGCATGTTATCTGATAGAGGTTGAATCGAACTCATGCCTTCCTGCGCCACACAAAACTCAGTTGACCATTATCGTCAAACATGGCACCCCGAATGGGTTCCGCAAACGACGGATCGTCAATAAAGGCGCTCAGATAATCGCGAGGCTCGGCCTCATGGGTCTTGGCCTTCCAAGCAGCACCCACTTCTTGGGTCCCAAACATGATCCTAAAATCGGGTGCATAAACTTTGGTCTTGGTGTCGATGGCCACCAACCGCAGCTTGGCTTGGAAGGTCAACGTCCGAATAGAGCCGATATAGCCATCGGTATCAGACACAAAATGGCCAATGACGGTCATGTGCCATTCTCCACATCACCGCCTTCGACTCGTCTTGCCAGCCTCGGCTTCTTTGTGGCCAGCGGAATGGCAATTGGCTCGGCATCCAATTCTTTCCGACCTTTCCTGAATCCTGCATCGGCTTTCAGAAAACATTCCAGCATAAAGGGCACAAGTTCAGCAACAGCTTCTCTTGTGCCGTAAGTTTGCGCATAGAGCACCGAATAATCATCGAGTGCTTTCTTCAAATCTGGATTCAGTGTTATGGTCAGCTTGACGGGAATGCGATCCGGCAATTGCGTGAGTTTCAACATGGCTATCTCCGGGGAATTTGCGGATAAGGTTCAAGCACTAGATCTTTGTGCACAATGATGCGCAATGGCCAGCCGGGCCTGACGGTCAGTGTTGGCTGCACATCCAACTGCCGCTGCACAAATTGCTGCCCGGCCTGATCAGTATTCTTGATGGCGGATTGTTGTAGGG
>PLXI01000140.1 GCA_003151375.1 Hyphomicrobiales bacterium | reverse complement strand
AACGCGGCCATAGCGCCCACCACGGCAACCATTACTGCCATAGGATGCGCATCTCGCCGAAAGCCACGGAAGAACAATGCCATCTGTTCATGAACCATGGTGTGGCGCGTAATTGTGGTATTAAATTTCTTGAGCTGATCGGCGGTTGGCAACTCGCCGTAAAGCAACAGATAGCAGCTTTCGAGGAAATCACCCTGCATGGCAAGCTGTTCAATCGGATAGCCGCGATAGAGCAACACACCCAAATCGCCGTCGATGTAAGTGATGGTGGATTTGCATGCGGCAGTTGATGTGAAGGCGGGATCATAAGTAAACATACCGGTTTGGGCATAGAGCTTCCCGATATCCATAACCTCTGGGCCAATCGTGCCCTTCATCACAGGCAAGTCAATATCTTTGCCCGCCACATTCAACTTTGCTGTATCGGCCATGAATAACTCCCTACGTTATAACCATCACTTTATTGCACTGCGAAATAAAGGTCAACTAGGCTGTCATAAATAACGCAGAGTTTACTGCGCTTGATCTTCAATGCGGCCCAAGGCCTCTTCGCGCCCCAGCACCACTAATACATCAAATATGCCAGGTGAAGTTGACGTTCCCGTGAGGGCGGCCCGCAAAGGCTGGGCGAACTTTCCAAGCTTGGTGCCAGTTGCCTCAGCATGGGCTTTGACAAGGCCTTCCAAGTCATGCGCGGCCCAAACCGGACTGGCCGCGAGCAGCGGTTGCAGCGCTTTCAAAGCGGCCTTGCCATCGCCATCCAGCAAAGCCTTGGCCTTGTCGTCCATCATCAAGGGGCGCTTGGCAAAGAGATAGCCACAGGCGGCCTTTAACTCCACCAAAGTTTTGGCGCGTTCTTTCAGGCCCGCCATGGCAGCCAATAATTTGGTTTTCATTGGCACATCAATCTTGGCCAGCATTTCAGACCCACCTTCAATATGCGGCAGAAACCCCATGAATTGATTCAGCAAATCAGCATCATTGGAATGGCGAATATAATGGCCGTTGAGATTTTCCAGCTTGGCGAAATCAAACCGTGCCGGAGATTTATTGATGCCTTCGAGTGTGAGCCACTCTACCAACTGCTCGGTTGAGAAAATTTCGTCGTCGCCATGGCTCCAGCCCAGTCTTGCGAGATAGTTACGCAAAGCTGCCGGCAGATAGCCCATGGCACGGTAAGCCTCCACGCCAAGCGCACCGTGGCGCTTGGAAAGTTTTGCCCCATCTGGCCCGTGGATCAGCGGCACATGCGTCATCTCCGGCACATCCCAACCCATTGCCAAATAGATTTGGGTTTGGCGCGCCGCATTGGTGAGGTGATCGACTCCGCGAATAATATGAGTAATACCCATGTCATGGTCATCCACCACCACCGATAGATTATAGGTGGGGTTGCCATCAGAACGCAGAATGATGAGATCGTCCAAATCCTTGTTTGGGATCACCACACGGCCCTGCGCGTGATCATTGATCACGGTTTCACCTTCTTGCGGGGATTTGAAACGGATGACGGGTTTGATGCCAGCTGGCGCATCCTTGGGGTCACGGTTGCGCCAAGTGCCATCATAACGAATGGTGCGCTTTTCAGCCTCAGCTTTTTCGCGCATGGCGGTAAGTTCAGCGGGTGAGCAATAGCAATAATAAGCGTGGTCCTTGGCCAGAAGCTCGTGGGCCACTTCAGCATGGCGTTGCATCCGCGAGTATTGTGAAACAGCCTCACCATCCCAATTCAGGCCCAGCCATGTCATTCCATCTAGAATTGCATCAACTGCGGCGGGATTAGAGCGTTCACGATCAGTGTCTTCAATGCGCAGCAACATCTTGCCGCCTTGGCCTTTTGCATAGGCCCAATTGAATAGAGCGGTGCGCGCGCCCCCGATGTGGAGGTAGCCGGTCGGTGAAGGGGCAAAGCGGGTGACAACCTTGCCGCCCGTAAATTTGGCCGATGACATCGTGTGGAATTTCCTGTTTAGTAAAGCCAGTGGGGAATGCGGCTAATGACGGTTGGCGCGCTCGGTAGCACAGTTGGCGAAGGAGTTAAAGGTCAGCCATGGCCCCGCCACTTGGCATGGCCACGTTTGTCCCACATCCTGACATGGATTGCCGCGCAACTCGAAGGCCAGCGCGCACATCTCATGCTTTATGCGCCATTCTTTCTTCTGTTCGGCAACTGGCTTTATTTCAGCCTGTATTTTGAGCCACCGCTATGGCTCATTGCTGTGTTGGCGGTTGCCACTGTTGGGTGTTTTCTTCTGCGGCGTCACAGCACAAGCGCCTTGTTAATTGGCATTTTTCTCCTCGGATTCAGCGCGGCGAAACTGCGCGAAATTGAAGTGGCCACGCCGATGATCCGCGGTGCCACCAACGGGGTTATTATGGGTGGGTGGATCGCCAATTTTGCAGACCGCGCCAATAATGCCCGCATGTTGGAAATTGTGGTGGACGATATTTCAGGCGTGCCCGATGATGAGCATCCGCGTCGAGTGCGCCTCTATGCGCCAGATGCACAGGACCTTCAGGTTGGGGATTATATCGCCTTCGATGCTTATCTCGCACC
>PLXI01000165.1 GCA_003151375.1 Hyphomicrobiales bacterium | reverse complement strand
GGCGTGACCAGCCTTGCGGCACTGGGCGTGGGCGCAACAATGGCCGAAGTCGATACGGGTTTGATCAAACATTTTCAGCTGATTTTTGGGCCGCTGGAACCAAACTGATCAATTCAATTCCTTCTCAGCCTCCTTGGGCAGCGGCGTATAACCATTGTCTCTAAGGAACTGTGCCAAAGCTTTTGGAAGTGGCACAGGCTGAAGTTTGCCATCCGGGCAATCATCAACCTTCTGGCCAGTCATGCAAATTTGTGGACCGAACGTGTTTTCCTTGTCATAGTTTTGCATGAACACGCGCCATGCCTCGTCACCCTGCCCCAGCCTGATTTTGCTGGCAACCCAACCGGCAAGATAGCCGTTCGATTTCAAAAGATCAGGCTGTAACTTGGCATCCCATTCCATCCCCGCCAGATCCTGCACCAAGCGCGCGCGTGAGCCTAACTCAAGCGAAACATCAGCAATCTTTCCGTCACGCCATTTATAAATTTGGACTGGAGCATATGAGCACGCATAACAATCAAAGGTATAGAGGAAGGCATTATCAACACCCACAAACTCTTTGGCACCATCGCCGTCCACATCATCATAACTAAACCCCTCCCCGTCGCGGGGGTTGAGTTTGATCATACTCCAAGCTTCGGCATTTTGTTCGCGGCCGATTACATAGGTCACGGTGCAACAATGAGCACCACCCGTAAATTGTGTGACAATGAGCTGAGGTGCCTTAACGACTGGGATCAATCTCACCACGGCGGCGCGGTAATAATCCTCATTACTCATAGCTTCGGCACTGTCTTGTTCGGCCAGGGGTACATCTTTGCCGATGTCAAAATGAAAACTACCTTGGGCATCGTGGCCCTCAATCTTGGTGTAGGCATTCTCCGCGGCCAGTTTTTCACCCGAAATCTTCACTTGGAATTCTCCTGATGAAAACTCAGCTGACTTAGATATTGAATAATTCTGGAACCCAACGCTGTGCACATCTGCTTCCCGCCACACAGTTTCAACATAACGCGTACCATCACTCAGCAAGGCATCATTGGGCAGAACCGAAAACTTCTTGGCCTCGGCGCTTCGTTTAAATTGGGCAATGTCTGTGGCAGCATAGGGTCCAGTCACCACGGCATAATAGCCATTCCCCGCTTGCACCACGCGCGCAGAGCCCTCTTCCCAACTCACATGGCGCGCAATGCCAATGGCAACGTTCTTGTCATTAGACGAGGCCAAAGCCAACCAATTTCGCCAGCGCGGTTGCCTTAAGTCTTCGGCCACTAAAGTTGTGGTGATCAAGGTGGAGAGCAGTGCGATTCCCAGAAACAACTTCATATTGGGTCCCCTAAAACCTAAGCCATTTAGATGCCGCAGTTTGTGCAACAATCAAAGTAAAGAAAAGCTGTGCTGCCTCGTAGCAAACCATTATCCACCACCATTTGCTCATGCCAGCTAAACCAGCTAAAGGCCCCGCCCATGAACAAACATGTGCCAAAGGTCGGCCTCGTCCAGCTGGGCTGCCCGAAGAATTTAGTCGATAGCGAACGCATTCTCACCCAGCTGCGCGCTGAGGGTTATAAGATTGCCCCCGGCTATGATGATGCCGATGTGGTGATCGTTAACACTTGCGGTTTTCTCGATAGTGCCAAGGCCGAAAGCCTTGCGGCCATCGGTGAGGCGATGCAGGAAAATGGGCGGGTGATTGTCACGGGTTGTTATGGTGTGGAGAAAGATGTCATCACATCGGCGCATCCCGGGGTTTTGGCTGTCACCGGCCCGCATCAATATGAGCAAGTTGTGCAGGCGGTTCACGCCGCTCTGCCCCCATTGCATGATCCGAAATTTGATCTTGTGCCGCCACAAGGCTTGCACCTAACGCCGCGCCATTATTCATATTTGAAAATTTCCGAAGGATGCAACAATCGTTGCACTTTTTGCATCATACCTTCGATCCGTGGCGATCTGGTTTCACGGCCCATGGCGGCTGTGCTTTACGAGGCAGAGCGTTTGGTGAAGGCTGGCGTGAAAGAACTTCTCGTCATCTCACAAGACACTTCTGCTTACGGCGTTGACATCAAATACGCCACCAGCCCCTTTAAGGGCCGCGAAGTTCGCGCCAAATTCTATGATCTGTGCAAAGAATTGGGTGATCTTGGCGCATGGACACGCCTGCATTATGTATATCCCTATCCGCATGTGGACGATGTGATCCCACTGATGGCCGAGGGCAAAATTTTGCCCTATCTCGACATTCCGTTTCAACATGCTTCACCAACAGTGCTGAAAAATATGCGCCGGCCTGCCAACCAGGAAAAGGTATTGGAACGTTTGGCCAAATGGCGTGGCATTTGCCCCGACATCGCAGTGCGTTCCACCTTCATTGTGGGCTTCCCCGGCGAGACCGATGAAGATTTTGAATATCTGCTGCAATGGATGAAAGAAGCGCGGTTGGAACGCGTGGGCTGTTTTAAATATGAGCCTGTGTCCGGCGCGCGGTCAAATGATCTTGGGTTGCCCCAGGTGCCGGATGATGTGAAAGTTGAGCGCTATGCGCGCTTTATGCAAACGCAACAGGTGATCTCAGAGGATATTCTTGCCAGTCGCGTTGGCAAAACCATTGATGTTTTGATTGATACGATTGACACTGAGAATGACGAGGCGGTGGCCCGCAGCAAATGGGACGCGCCGGAAATTGATGGCAACGTCTTCATCCCCGGTGCTACGGATCTTAAGCCAGGCGAAATCGTCCGTGTTAAGATCATTGAAGCAGAGGAATATGATCTGGTGGGCGAATTGGTTTAGAACTGTTTCTTCTCAACGAAGAAAGCATAAATGCTCGTCAACATGGTGATGCCCATTAAGGTTGAGAACCAACCGACCAGAACAGTTACGCCAGCTGCCAGTGCAGCCACCAGTGAAGAATTGGCAAATGCGGCAATAAATTCAGTTCCAGCATTCACCGTTCCGATCAATAAAAGTACACAACCAAACAGAAATTCCAAGCCCGTTAAACGCCAAGTGTTGCCTTTTGTGTCGCGCCAAGCATCCGATAGCGTGTAATCAATGTTGCCCATGGCGATGGCAACAAGCTTTACGCTCCACCGCGCCCACATCCCAAAAAGCAAAAAGGCTAGTGGCAAGCCAACAAACACACCAATCAATATGCCCAAAGCATTCGAAGCATAATACAAAATGGCACTCACCAGTGTTACGCCAAAGACTCCACCAAAAATTATCGCACACATGATCAAAGCAATGACGATTACGAATAAGAAATAGCGCCAAACCAAACCATCAAGGCGCAAACGTTGCATACCTTCGGCCACTTCATTGCGCAAAATGAAACGGTGCCAATTAACGGCAATGGAAGAAAAAATAATCGCCGTCAAAAGCCCAGTAACTAAACCCACACTGTAAACTTGTGTCAAATCTTCATGGGTGGGCTTCAATTTACTTACGCCATTCCATAACAGGAATAAATCTCCGGCTGCACGAATTGGAAACAAAACCAAAAGCCAAGGCCACGACATTGAGAATGCTGCGCCCAGATTCTCGATGATCGAATCCACCATATTGCCGAAAGTTTTAAACACCGGAATCTTCTGCATGCCCCGCCCCGTTACGATCTTTGGGCAAACCTAAGTTGTGGGCGAGTGTCCGTCAATTGATTCTAGAAACCGCACTGTGGCATCAAACTCACTTTTGCGGTGAGCCCGCCGCGCCGCGGCCTCAAAATCCTCACCCCATTGCTTAATCTGAAAATCCTCATCGACATGGGCAGCAGCCCAAACTTCCTCACCACTCAAAGAGCGGGCATGAAGCATCAGCGCCAGCAAAGCCGAACCTGTCAGCGACATCACATTGTGAACACCGGCCAGAGCAAAACTGTCCAGCCCCGCCACATACCGCTCAACAGCCTGCAAAGCATCTGGCTCCTGCGCGATGTGGATTACACCATAAACGATTTTAAACTGCACGCCCAAAGCCTGTGGCGTCCACACCAAAACTTGGTCCCAATGTTGCGCTTGCAAAGCCACCAATTCGGCAGGCCTATCAGCGCGGTAAGACACCAAATCATTGCCGGCAAATCTTACCACTTCCCCTGCAATATGTGCCCGCTCTGCACCCACCCGGTCAATCGCCGTATTGGCCAGCTTTGTCAGCGGCATCAGTGCCGGATTTATAACTTTAACCTGCGCTTGCCATTCATCGGCAACGGCCTGCGCCAGCTGGGCGCTTGGCAAAAGCAACTTGGCCTTCATCGGGGTTTTAACTCTGCGGCCATCCAGCAAAATTGAAAAATCTGGCCCCACAGAAACTTCATTGTAGAAGCGCTTGGGCAACGGCCGATCAATCCGGTCTTGGCTCAAACGTTCAAAGCGCTGGTCGGGCGTTTCCTCAGCCATCAAAACGCGCCGCATCAAAATCAAGCTTCTCAAAACTTTGCACCATGTGTTCCGGCAGTGGGGCTGTCACATCAACCTCGCCCTCACGCGGATGTGGAAATTGAATGCGCCGCGCATGAAGATGCAAGCGGTTCTCAATTCCCACTGGCAGGCCTTCATCACCATGGTATTTATTATCGCCGACAATGGCCGTACCGATGTGATTCATATGCGCGCGAAGCTGATGTTGACGCCCAGTAAGCGGCTTCAATGACACCCAAGCAAGACCTTCTGCCTTGTCCAAAGTTGCATATTGCGTAACCGCCGCCTTCTCATCTTCCTCTTCACCGGGTTTGGATGCGCGCATGCGGTCACCCTCTTCGCTGCGGGCTTTAATCAGTGCCACATCAATGCGCCCCTGAGCCGGGTTAGGCACACCCTTCACCAAAGCCCAATAGGTTTTCTTCACATGCCGTGAGGCAAAAAGTTTGCCTAATGCCGAAGCCACGCTGCGCCGCTTAGCCACTACAATAACGCCTGACGTGTCACGATCTAGCCTGTGCACCAGCAAGGGCCGCTCTTTTAATTCTGCACCCAAACCCATCAACAACCCATCGAGGTGAATATGCGTTTTGCTGCCGCCTTGCACGGCATAACCCGGTGGCTTGTTCAGCACATAAATATCCTGATCCTCATACAGGATCATGCTTAGGAACAACTCGCGCTCTTTGGTGCTCAGCGGTTTTTGTTCGGCTTTTGGTGCATCAGCTGGCCTGGTATCGAATGCTAGAGGCGGCAATCTAATTTCTTGGCCCTTCACCAGCCGCGTACTGGTCTTAATTCGCCCTGCCCCAACGCGCACTTGCCCCGTGCGCGTCAGCTTGTTGAGATATGCGAAAGTCACTTGCGGAAAATGCTGCTTGAACCAACGATCAAGGCGCATGCCTTCTTCTTCTGCCACCACAATGTGGCGCTTCACTTCGCTCATGCCGCCAAAGCCCTAACCAAGGCAATGCCTATAAAGCAAGCAATAAGCGAGATCCCGACCGAAGCCAGCACGTAACCTGCAGCCCCAATCATATCGCGCTTGGTAACCAGTAATGCAAAATCCAACGCAAAGGCTGAGAACGTCGTATAGCCACCCAAAATGCCAGTGGTGAGAAACAACCGCATTTCATTTGAAACATTAAGCCGCAACGCCATCATTTCGGTGAGTGCGCCCATGATGAAGCAGCCCGTCACATTGATAACCATGGTGTGCCACGGATAATCCCCGCCCACCAGTCGGGGAACGAACACATTAACGCCGTATCGCGTCGC
>PLXI01000049.1 GCA_003151375.1 Hyphomicrobiales bacterium | reverse complement strand
CTGATCCCGCGCGCAAGGCGAAAATTCTTGTGGTCGAAGATCAAGAGGCGGTGCGGGCTGTGGCTTGCGGGTTCCTCGAAGATTTCGGTTATGAGATTGTTGAAGCCGGAGACGGCTTCCAAGCTTTGGCCGTTTTGCAAGAGCAACAAGACATTGATTTGATGTTCTCAGATGTGGTGATGCCNNGGCGGCATGAATGGTTTTGATTTGGCCCAAGCGGCTTTGACGCTGCGTCCTAGTCTGAAGGTGGTGCACACGTCCGGTTATCCTAAGGGTGCAATGGTGCATCAAGAAGAACCGCGCTTCAAACAGGGCTTTATTATTATGAAGCCTTATCGCCGCGATGAGTTGAAGCAAATCCTCGAAAGCGCATTGGAAAAACAATAAAGCGTGCATTGCACTTTGTTGAACTGATCGCTACATGCACCACAATTCATTCAGTTGCTGGATGTTTTCATGGCGCGCCAATTTATCTATCATANNCAAAAAGGTTTTGGATAATGTTCATTTGAGTTTTTATCCTGACGCCAAAATCGGCGTGACGACCTAAAGGCCATTATCGGGAATGCTTTGAACCAGCAATGGACTTGAATTGAGATCGGTTTTCCGCGACAGTCGGGAGATGTCAATTCATGCTCTGTTTGATATTGCTGCTTCGTTCTCTTCTGCCGCGCTCACGTTCATTTGCTACCGCTGGCGCCTAAAAAATGCGGCATCGCGCCTCGATGCGCTTGGTCTATTTTATGCGCTTTCGTTGGTTTTTGGCGCAGTTATTGGCGGTTATTTCTTTGGCACATTGAATCTCTGGCTTGGCGGCATTCATGAATTATCGCGCAGCATTTTAGGGGCATTGGCAGGTGCAATAGCGGCTGTTGAAATCTTTAAGTGGCAGCGCGGCGTAAATTCATCCACGGGATTGATTTTCGTTCCAGCTTTTTGTGCGACTGTTATCGTCGGTCGGTGGGGTTGCTATTTTGAGGGTATTGATGACCAGACTTATGGAACGCCATCAACTTTGCCATGGGCTGGCGATTTTGGTGACGGTGTATTGCGCCATCCGGTTCAGCTTTATGAAAGCTTCAGCATGTTGGCCTTTTTCGTCTTTGCCATGATTATGCTGGCACGGCGCGATCAGTGGTTCATGAGGTGTGGATTTTATTTGCTTGTGATGTTTTATGCCGGACAGCGGTTTTTATGGGAATTCCTAAAGCCCTATGCCACGCTGATTGGGCCTTTCAATCTATTCCATCTTGTGTGTGCTGGGTTAATCGCTTACGCTCTCTTCATGTTGGGGAAAAGACATGAACGCTCCAGTTCGTAAAATCTCGCCGTATATTTTTCATGGTCAAACAACTTCGTTGTGTTCTCAATGTTTTTCGCTGGTTCCCGCCAAAATTATTTTTGATGACGGAAATGTTTATTATCTGAAGCGCTGCAAGGTGCATGGTGTAGAAAAGGCACTGATTTCAAGCGATATTGCTTATTACAAGCTGGCGCAGGATTACATCAAGCCGGGTGATAGGCCGCACGTTTTCCAAACCCGCACCGAAGAAGGTTGCCCCTATGACTGCGGCTTGTGCCCAGACCACGAACAGCATTCATGTTTGGGGCTCATTGACGTCAATGAGGCTTGCAATCTTTCTTGCCCTGTATGTTTTGCCGATTCATCAACGGGCAAGACATACCATCGCCCATTGGCCGAGATTGAGAAAATGATGGATGCCCTTTGTGCTTCTGAAGGTGAGGCATACTTGCTGCAACTGTCAGGTGGAGAACCTACGATCCATCCGCAGATCATCGAGATCATCAAGGCCGCAAAGCAAAGACCCATTCGCCACATCATGCTCAACACCAATGGCATTCGCATTGCGCAGGATGAGGAATTTGTGAAACAGCTGGCTGCCTTCAAGCCCGGCATCGAAGTTTACCTCCAGTTTGACTCGCTTCGCCCGTCGGTGTTGAAAAACCTGCGTGGCGCAGACCTCACCCGCATCCGCCGTGATGCACTTGAAGCGCTGGAACGGCACAATGTGTCCACAACGCTTGTCGTGGTGGTGAAGCGCGGGCAAAATGAAGATGAGTTGGGGGACATCATCAACCACGCGCTGAAATGGAAGTGTGTGCGTGGTATTACCTTCCAACCTGTTCAAGATGCAGGGCGTAACGAAGGCTTTGACCCGGCAGCGGATCGCTTTGTGCTTTCGGATATTCGCAAAGCAATTATTGCGGCGGGCACACCCTTCACGGCTGGCGACATCATTCCCTTGCCGTGCAATCCAGAGTCCATCTCCATCGGCTATGCCCTGCGCAATGGCGATAAGATAGCCCCCATCACCTCGTACTTTCCAAGAGAGATGCTGGTTGAGGCGCTGCCCAATGCCATCACCTTTGAGAAATACCCTGACCTGCATAAGCAAATCATGAACTTTTTTTCGCTCAGCACTGTGGAATGCAACAATCCCGAGCGGCTTGATGCCCTTTTGTGTTGCCTGCCGCAGGTACCAGTGCCGGAAGGTATGGGCTATGAAAACATTTTCCGCATCGCCATTGTGGAATTTTTGGATGCGCATAATTTCTGCATCAGCCGGGTGAAACGCTCTTGTGTGCATTTTGTGACACCTGCGGGGCAGATTATTCCGTTTGATACTTATAATTTGTTTTACCGCGACGCGGCAGCCAGAAAGCGGATGGCGATGTCGAAGGGGAGGGCCACGGCATGAAAGTTCTGCTGACGATATTTTGTAGCTTGTCCTTGTTGTTCACGGGTGGCTGCGCTTTGACACTGCTCAGCATAGGCGGCGGCGGAGGAGTGATTGCCCTAGGCTTGGGGCTTGTTGCGGCGCTCAATCTGGTTTTGTTGATGGGCCTGTGGGGCAAAGACAGTTCCTGGCTTCCGGCTTTTTATATCCTTGGCGTTGCGGACATTCTGCTGGGCATTGGTGGCACGATCTTTACTCTCACGCAACTTGACCAGAGTGACTCTGGGCTCGACGGCCCGGTGGTTATGTTTGGGGCCGCGGCCATTCTTAAGGGTGGTCTGACCTTGTATTTTGCAAGGCAGAACAAATCACAAGCCGAGCCGCCTGCGGCTTAGATTGCACTTTTGCCTTTGGCCCGCTAGAAGCCGCGCAACAGTTCAATTCAGTTGCGGGATTTTTTATGGCGCGCCAATTTATCTATCATATGCAGGGGCTTTCCAAATCCTATGCCGGTGGCAAAAAGGTTTTGGATAATGTTCATCTGAGTTTCTATCCCGATGCCAAAATCGGTGTGCTTGGCCCCAATGGCTCGGGCAAATCCACCTTGATGAAAATCATGGCAGGGCGCGACAAGGAATGGAATGGCGAAGCCTGGCTGGCTGATGGGGCAACCGTTGGCTATCTCGAACAAGAGCCACAGCTTGATCCAACCAAAAACGTGTTTGAAAATGTGATGCTGGGTGTGGCTAAAAAGAAGGCCATTCTCGATCAATATAATGCCTTGATGGCGGATTATAACGATGAGAACGCCGAAAAGGCCGCGGTGTTGCAAGACACCATTGATGCCGAAAACCTGTGGGATTTGGAAAGCCAAGTGGAGCAGGCAATGGATGCGCTGCGCTGCCCGCCGGGCGATGCTTCGGTTGAGAATCTCTCTGGTGGTGAAAAGCGCCGTGTGGCGTTGACACAGTTGTTGTTGTCTAAGCCTGATCTCATTCTGCTCGACGAACCCACCAACCATTTGGACGCTGAATCTGTCAACTGGCTGGAACATCATTTGCGTGACTATCCGGGCGCTATTTTGATTGTCACCCATGACCGCTATTTCTTGGACAATGTGACGGGCTGGATTTTGGAACTGGATCGCGGCCGCGGCATTCCATACGAAGGCAACTACACCGCCTATTTGAAGGCCAAGTCTAAACGCTTCGAGCAAGAACAGCGCGAAGATGCGGCGCGCATGAAAGTTATTGCGCGCGAGCAAGAATGGATTTCACAATCACCCAAGGCCCGCCAAGCCAAGAGCAAGGCGCGTATTTCGTCTTATGATGAATTGCTGAAAAAGAATGATGAGCGGGTGAAGTCTCACGAAGCGCAAATCATCATCCCGCCGGGTGAGCGTTTGGGCGACAATGTGATTGATGTCGAGAATCTATCCAAGGCGTATGGCGACAAGTTGCTCATCGACAATCTCTCTTTCAAACTTCCGCCGGGTGGCATTGTGGGCATCATCGGGCCCAATGGCGCAGGCAAATCCACTTTATTCCGCATGATTACCGGACAAGAAAAACCCGATAGTGGCACCATCACCGTGGCCAATACAGTGACACTTGGTTATGTCGATCAAAGCCGCGATGCTTTGGATGCCAAGAAAACCGTGTGGCAGGAAATCTCTGGCGGTGCTGAGGTGATTTATCTGGGCAAACGCGAAATGAATAGCCGCGCTTATACCGGCGCTTTCAATTTCAAAGGCGGCGATCAGCAACAACCCGTGGGCACACTATCTGGTGGCCAACGCAACCGCGTGCATTTGGCCAAGATGCTTAAATCCGGCGCCAATGTTTTGCTGCTCGACGAGCCGACAAATGATCTCGACACCGAAACGCTGGCGGCGTTGGAAGAAGCGCTGGAAGATTTCGCTGGTTGCGCTGTTATCATCAGCCATGACCGTATGTTCCTTGACCGTTTGGCCACGCATATTCTGGCCTTTGAAGGCGACAGCCATGTGGAATGGTTCGANNAAGGCGACAGCCATGTGGAATGGTTTGAAGGCAACTTTTATGATTATGAAGAAGATAAAAAGCGCCGACTGGGTGAAGATAGTTTGATGCCCAAGCGCATCAAGTATAAGAAGTTTGCGCGGTAAATCCGGCACATCATCCAAACGGATGATGTGCCCTAATTATTATCGGGAGTGGCAGCCGATTTTACCAGTGCGTCAGGCCGAGTAGCTTTTCGCCAAGTGGCGTAAGTTTCGCAGTCTTGGCCGTATGTTTTTCCCATTGGCGTGGATCGCCGGGAAATGCGTCGCGTTTGGGACTGTCAAGTTCGCGCCACAGTCGAATGCGCTCTTGTATCAGCTCTTNNTCATAATCGGCCGGCTGCATCGAAATGTACTGGGCCATCCGCACCCGATTGCCAGAATGGTTCGGCCTTACGCCATGCGCGAGGAGTGAGTTGAAGATCAGCAGATCGCCCGGCTCCATGTCGATGTTGATGGCCGAAAGGCCTGTCATATCGGGATGCTTTGGATCTCGATCTTTTGGTTGGGTTTTCACCCATTCATCGAAATGCTCGAAGAGATAGGGGACGCATTGGAACCCTCCAACATCACCATCTTGTTTTTGCAAACTCAGAACACCTTGAACGCCGATCGGAGGCGGTTGGATTGAAGTGTCAACATCCCAATGGATGAAGCCGTTTGGATTGCCTTTGACCTTCTTTGGCGGGTTCAGATTGGCGCGGTCAATGGTGACCCATAGGTCTTCGCGATCCCATATGTCTACGAAGGCGTTATACACGCGCTTTTCCATGCGGTTGTTCCAAAGATACTGGTGATTGTAGATCTCCAGCATCCCCGTATTGTTCAACTCCTTCATTATGTGCTCACGGCGCTGCGGCGCGTACCATGTGGAAGGGTCGTTCGGATTCTTCTCATCAAATTTCCACAACAATTCAACAAGCGGCTCCACATTGGCCGCAGGCACAGCTTGGCGGACAATGACATATCCCTTCTTTGTCCAATGTTCCCAGTCGGCCTGCGATAACACGCGTAACGGCAGGGTCTTTCGGATATCTTTCAGTTGGGTTGAAGCCTTGGTAGTTGGATGGCTATCAGGCTTGATTGTGGCCATGGTTTGCATTTTGATCTCCGATCTTTGCCTAAATGAGCGTCAGGATATGGCGAGAGAATAAGAGCTTCAGCAAGGATATGTTGTCAGCTTCGGGCCAATTCTGATACTATTCTGGCGAGTAGAGCTTGTTTTGTGTCCGATGCGACCAAATCTCGAGAAATTACCACTGCCGCCTGATGCGTCTTGGAGCATGCTCAACCGCAGGCTCGATGATGCCATTCCGTTTGCGTGGCACCATCATCCTGAGTTTGAGTTGACGCTGACGCGCAATTCGCGGGGTCAACGGTTTGTAGGTGACCATGTGGGCAACTATGACGATGGCGACCTCGTCTTGATTGGGCCCAATCTGCCGCACACATGGGCATCTCGCGAAAAAATTCGCATGTCGGAACCTCATGTGGCGCTTGTCTTCTGGTTCAGTCAGCAATGGATCGAAAAGCTGAGCGCAGATACGAAGGAATTGCAACCGATCCAACACCTTATCAATCGTGCGATGACTGGCTTGGCATTTAAAAATGGATTTGGTTTGACGCTGGCGGCTGACTTCGAGGCGATTTATGAGCGCACGCCGGCGCAGCGCCTTCTGGGGCTTATCGATATTTTGTTGCGGATTGCGGATGTGGACAACGCCGAGCCGCTTTCAACGACTGTGCCAAGGCAGGTGGATGGCGGCCGCTTGCGCATAGATCGTGTGTTGCAGCACCTTCACCAGCATTATCATCAACACGTGCATTTGGAAGAACTGGCAGATATTGCGGCACTCAGTGTTTCTGGTTTGCACCGCATGTTTCGCAACCATACGCAGTCTAATGTTTCCGGCTATTTGATCGGCCCAAGGATCGGCGAAGCGTGTTCACGTCTTTCGAGTACAAACCAACCGATACAATATATTGCTGAAGAGGTGGGTTACACATCTCTTGCTAACTTTAATCGACAATTCCGGAAGCTTCGTGGGATGTCACCTCGCCAATATCGTGCAGCATTTCATGGATGAAACACTGTGCCGTAGCACGCGGTGGCGAGTGGCATGAAAGTGGATTATATTAATTTAAGAGTTTCTGGCTTTTCATGAAGTGAGCGAAGGGCTAGACTGTGACCATGAAAATCACCAGACGCTGGCTTTTGATTTCTGCTTTCGCCACCTCGCTCGCTAGGCCCAGTTTAGCAGCCAATCTGGCGGGGGAACCGTTTGCGGTTTCCGATCAGGACCAGAATATGATTCCGATTTGGTTTCGCAAACAGATCGTGGATGCGAAAACCGCTGAGCCTGTGGGCACGGTGATTGTTTCGCCAAGGCATAATTATCTCTATTACATTCTTGGCAATGGCAAAGCTGTGCGCTTTGGCATTGGCACAGGCAAATATGGTGATTGGACTGGTGTGACGCTTGTGGGCCGCATGGAAAAATGGCCGACATGGACGCCAACCCAAGATCATCTCAAGCGCCGGCCTGATTTGATCAAATATATTCAGGGCATGCCGGGTGGGCTCNNCCGATGGGTGCGCGGGCGATTTATCTTTATGACAACAAGGGCGATACGTCTTACCGCATCCACGGCACAGACGTGGCTGAGCATATCGGAACCAAAGCCACTGCTGGCTGTTTTGCGATGCTGAATGCCGATGTGATCTGGCTGTATGATCGGGTGAAACTTGGCACACGGGTTGTGGTTCTGAAAGACTAGTTGATGGCCCTGTGGTCGCCCACACAATATTTGAAATTCGCCGATGAACGCACCCGCGCCGCGCGGGATTTATTGGCGCAGGTACCGCTTGAAAAAGCTAAAGTGGTTTATGATCTTGGCTGCGGACCGGGCAATTCCACGGCGTTATTGGTGGAGGCATTTCCGGAAGCGCGTATTGTTGGCATGGACTTCTCGCCTGAGATGTTGGCCAAGGCGCGCAAGTCTTTGCCCAAGATTGAATTTGTTGAAGCGAATTTGAGCACTTGGGCCGCACCCGCAGATTCAGATGTGCTTTATTCCAATGCTACCTTTCAATGGGTGCAAGGCCATGTTGGTGTGTTGCAGAATTTGTTGA
>PLXI01000027.1 GCA_003151375.1 Hyphomicrobiales bacterium | reverse complement strand
TGGGCGATCTCGGCGCAGCGCGCGCCCACCTCCGTTACATCCAGCGTGACGGGGTAACGCCGGAAGGCGAACCCGGTCAACTCTATGGCCCTGAGACCGACGAAGCCAATGGCACAGCCTTCCTCGACAGTTGTGAAGGTGACCGTCATCAGTTCCGCTTGATTGTTTCGCCTGATGACGGGGCGGAACTGGCGGAACTCAAACCTTTCATCCGTGACTTCATGGCCAGAGTCGAAAGCGACCTTGAAACAAAACTCGATTGGGTAGCTGTTGACCATTACAATACGGGCCATCCCCATGCGCATATTATCATTCGTGGCAAAGATGACACGGGCCATGATCTGATTATGACGAGGGACTATGTGACCCATGGGCTTCGTCAGCGGGCGCGGGAACTTCTGACCATGGAACTGGGGCCGGAAGATGCAGACGGCATGGTCTTCAAGCTCGCCCAAGATGTGGGCGCTGAACGCTTCACCCGCCTCGACCGCGCCCTGCTAAAACATACCGACCGTGGTTATCTGGTGGTGAGCGCCATGCCACCGGAAGATCGTGCCACTCATGCCGCCCATATGGGGCGATTGAAGAAGTTGCAGAATTTGGGGCTAGCTCTCGAACGCCAGACGGGCGTTTGGCAAATATCCCCTGACCTTGAGACCAAGCTCAGATTGCTGGGCGAGAGAGGTGACATCATCAAGACCATGCACCGTTCCATGCGCGAGGCTGGCATTGAACGTGCGGGCGGTGGCTTTGCCATGTTCGATACCGCCAAGCCTAACAACCGGATTGTGGGGCGTGTGGCAGGACTTGGACTCACCGATGAAATCAACGACCGCCATTATCTGGTCGTCGATGGCATTGATGGCAAAGTCCACTATGCCGACGTCGGACATCTGAGACCGGAGCTCGTACCAGATAAGGGTATGATCGCGCTCATCGAAAATAGAGCAGTTGAAGACAGCGATAAACAACGTACTCGACTTCGTATTCTCTCCTACCTCAATCTTGAAAAACTTGTCGAAGCCGAAGGTGCCAGTTGGCTCGACAAGGAACTGCTTGGCAAGGCGCCGGAGCGGTCGGCTAGCACCGGATTTGGCAATGATGTTACATCGGCAATCACCCGTCGCAGGCAGTGGCTTGTCTCACAGGGTCTGGGCACCATTGACGCAGCGAACGCATTCCAACCGCAACCGCGCATTTTAGAGCAGCTGCGCCAACGCGATGTGAGACAGGCGAGTCAAGTCCTGTCACACCAACTTGGACTGTCTCACACACAGCCTCGCGAAGGTGAAAGCGTTGAGGGAACATTCAATCGTTCGGTAAACTTGGCGAGCGGTAAATACGCGGTGATCCAAAAGTCAAAGGAGTTCACCCTTGTGCCATGGAGGCCCGAGATGGAACAGTTCAAAGGGAAAGTCTTTTCAGGAACCGCCAGCAGTCAAGGCATCAATTGGGACTGGAATATGAAGCGCGGTCAGGGCTTGGGGATTTCTTAAAATTACATGCCAATGCTCACCAGAACGATCTGAAAAATTAACTCATTGTTTTGATTTTGCTCTGGAGCATCAAGTCTGGCGGCTGATATGAGGCAGCAAATTGCACGCGCATCCTTACTCTTTCAGCCGCCAGCTTCGAGGTAGTGTTGTTTATCTAATCCCAAGCCTTTCGGGGCAGTCGGTGCCGATACTCGCGAGTGAACCGCTTCGGGATTGCCGGAGGTTTTTTGCCCGCCCCTATCAGGACGCTAAAACTTGCGCTAATTCTGTAGGACAGTGCGATTCAGTGGGAGTCGCAAATTAATGGGGGATAGGACATGGGGTTCACTGATAACCCGATAATTACGTCACCATTTGACCCTCCATCATTTCACTATGAACTTGGCGAGGATGGCCAGCCTACGGGCGTGAAATTGCCTGGTCGGCGTGAGAGCATCCAAATCGTGCCTGTGCCGGCCGCAAGGCGGAGGGGGCCGAAGCAAGAAGAGCTTGCCCTGTTTGATGAAGAGGGCGCTAAAGTCACCTCCAACGCGCTGATCAATGAAATTCGTAAGCACGTCGAGCAATGGCGCGCATTGCCGCCTAGCCAATGGGGCGTCACACCTGAAACGCAACGTTTGCTGCTGCATTGGCGCGAACCGTCGCGCTCGCGTCGCCTATTCTTCTGCCAACGAGAGGCAGTTGAAACCCTCATCTATCTGACTGAGGTAGCACCTGCGCGTTTCAAGAAACAGATTCAAGACGCAAACAACGAAGCCAATTCGGGGCTTTATCGCTTAGCATCCAAGATGGCGACGGGCTCTGGCAAGACAACAGTCATGGCCATGATCATGGCTTGGCACGCGGTGAACAAGGCCCGCCGACCAAACACCAAGTCTTTCTCTGACGCATTTCTGATTATTGCACCCGGCATTACCATTCGTGATCGCCTTCGCGTTTTGATCCCGTCTGACCCTGAGAATGTTTACGAGGCCTTGAACCTTGTCCCAACTGATTTGTTGGATGGAATTCGCAAAGCCCGCATAGTCATCTCGAATTATCACGGCTTTATGTTGCGTGAAAAAGAACAGGTGTCAAAACTCAACAGACAAATTCTTGGCGGACGTGACGGGGAAAAGTCCTTTACTGAAACTGAAGGTGAAATGATTGCCCGCCTTGCCCCTGAACTCATGGGCCGCAAGAACATTATCGTGTTGAATGATGAAGCCCACCATTGCTACCGGCACAAAGTTGGAGAAGAAGTCGAAAACACAGCGACACTCACCAACGAAGAAAAAGAAGAAGCCAAGCATAACGAAGAGGCTGCCCGCGTCTGGATAAACGGCATTGAATCTTTCAATCGCAAAATTGGAGTGCAAGCTGTCTACGATGTGTCAGCAACACCATTTTTTCTAAAAGGTTCGGGTTATCCCGAAGGAACTTTATTTCCGTGGGTAGTTTCAGATTTCGGGCTGTTGGACGCTATTGAAAGCGGTATTGTGAAAGTGCCGCGCCTGCCCGTTTTGGATGATTCCGTTCAAGGTGATCTGCCGAAGTTTCGTGATCTCTATCGACAAGTGATGAAAGCCAATCCACGTGCCTTGCCCAAAAAGGGCCGTGGCAAGCAATCCAAAGCTTCGATGAATCCGAACGAGTTGCCGGGATTGCTATTGTCTGCGGCTGAAGCGCTCTATGGCCACTATGAGAAGACATACAAGACATGGGAAGCAGAACCCGAGCTAGGTCGCCCACCCGTGTTCATCGTCGTATGCAACAACACAGCCACGTCTAAACTCGTTTCAGATTGGATAAGCGGATACGAAGTCACCGAAGGCGAAGGCGATAACGCCCTTAGCCGCCTCGTGCCGGGGAAGCTTTCACTTTTCTCGAATGTGGATGATCGCGGTCAATGGATAGGTCGCAGGCGCACACTCTTGATTGATAGTGAACAACTGGATTCAGGCGACGCGCTGTCCGAAGAATTCCGCAATCTGGCGTCCGGCGAAATCGAAGCCTTCAAGAAAGAACTGCGCGTTCGCAATGATCCTCGCGACATTGACAAGTTGACCGACGCGGACATCCTACGCGAGGTGATGAACACCGTGGGCCGCAACGGCAAACTGGGCGCGGATATTCGCTGTGTGGTTTCGGTTTCGATGCTTACCGAGGGTTGGGATGCAAATACTGTCACCCACATTCTGGGCATTCGCGCCTTTGGAACCCAGCTCTTATGCGAACAAGTTGTCGGCCGTGGCTTGCGCCGCGTGTCCTACGAAGTTGATCCCGCAACCGGCTTCTTCCCCGTGGAGTATGCAGACGTCCTCGGCGTTCCCTTTACCTTTGCGCAGCAGGGCGAAAATGCAGCGCCCAAGCCGCCTCCAAAGGTTACACGCGTGAAAGCAATGGAAGATCGGGCAGCACTGGAAATCCGTTTCCCGAATGTGGAGGGTTACCGCGTAGTGTTCCCGCGCAAGCCACTACGGCCCCACTTTACCGCTGACAGCAAGATGGTGCTAACACCAGACGATATTCCAGTGCGAACGGATGTGGAGCCGCTGATCGGCGAAGGCTTTACACTTGATCTTCGCACCAATGCAGAAAGCCTTCGTCTCAAAACAGTAATCTTTGATGTGGCGGGCTTGCTGCTGCGCACCTACTTCAAGGACGATGACGGCAATCTGCAAGTATGGCGCTATCCAGAACTCACCCGAATTACTGAGCAATGGTTTAAGGAATGTCTCACCTGTGCAGGTGACACTTTCCCGCAATTCCTGAAATGGCGTTCGCTGGCCATCAAGGCTGTAGAGAAAATCTATCGCGCCTTGGCTCCATCGCTCACAGGCCCGCCCGATGGTTCTAATGGATCGCTGCTGCCAATCCTCAATGCCTACAACCCTGAAGGCAGCACGCGCCATGTTGATTTCAACACGGCGAAGACCACGCTGTTTGCCACGCGAGCCGACAAGTGCCACCTGAATTACGTCGTATATGATCAAGATTGGGAAGCTGGCCTTGCCGAACGGCTGGAGCAAATGGATGAAGTTCTGGCCTATGCCAAGAACCACAATTTGGTGTTGGAAGTGCCTTATGAGTTCGGTGGCGAAACCTTGCGCTATCGGCCAGATTATCTTGTGCGCATTGATGATGGTGGCAAAGAGCCGGTCAACCTCGTAATTGAGGTGAAGGGCCAGCGCGATGAGAAAGACGCGGCCAAAGCCGAAACCATGCGCAACGTCTGGGTGCCTGCCATCAACAATGCAAGGCGCTTTGGGCGCTGGGGTTTTCTTGAACTAAATGACATTCCCTACGATGCGGCTGCGAGCATTCGTGAGCATATCCGCCCATTGCTGGCGGCGGAGTAAGACATGGCGAAGACACCTAAAACACTAATTGACACTGAAGTTGAAAGCTATCGCCATGACGCGGCGCGACGGGTGAATATCCCTACGGCTGAGAACCAATCTTTGGTGCCGGATGACGACAAGGCGTTGAAGGTTTTGCGATATCCGCGCAACCCTGATCTTGATCCGCAATTGGTGTGGCGCGGCAAGGACAAGGAAGATGGTGAGCCGCTGGA
The DNA here is from genome assembly GCA_003151375.1 of Hyphomicrobiales bacterium. Lineage (GTDB taxonomy): Bacteria > Pseudomonadota > Alphaproteobacteria > Rhizobiales > Aestuariivirgaceae > Aestuariivirga. The sequence goes on along the minus strand of PLXI01000027.1, from coordinate 4,816 downwards.
AGTGGCGGCACCGCCCATTTACATTCAAGAGAAAATCCACCCTCGCGCTTTGATTGAAAACCTGCGCAAGCAAACGGAGCAACGCAAAACCTCCACCGCCTCCCAGACAGATTGGTTTCATGACTTTAACGGGCTGGATAACCCTGAAGCCAAAACCGAGTTCTACGCCCATGATCAAAACTGGCAGAACCGCATGATCTTGGGCGACAGCTTGTTGGTGATGGGTTCACTGGCCGAGCGAGAAGCCCTACGTGGCAAAGTGCAGTGCATTTATTTCGACCCGCCTTATGGCATCAAGTTCAATTCCAACTGGCAGCCATCGACGAAGAGCCGCGATGTGAAAGACGGCAAGGAAGAGAGCGTGAGCCGCGAACCAGAAGTGGTGCGGGCGTTTCGAGATACGTGGAAAGACGGGATCAATTCATATCTGAGTTACATAAGGGACAGGCTTGTACTAGCGCGAGACTTGTTGTCAGAAACAGGCAGCATATTTATTCAAATCGGAGACGAAAACGTTCATCGCGTTCGGTTGGTTTTGGATGAAATTTTTGGCGACAAAAACTTTGTCAGTCAAATCACGACCAAAAAAAGTGGAGGTATGGGGCAAGCTCAAATTGATAATGTCTCAGACTTCGTAGTCTGGTTCGCGAAATCCATAGACAGTATTAAGTATCGTCCCTTGTTTGAACTTAAAGATTTGCGTGAAGGTTCAGGAGCAAGATATCGCTCCGTTCAACTTTCTGATGGCACCACGCGGCCAATATCGAAGGCAGAAGTAGAGAATCCAAAGTTGCTCGAAATAGGTGCCAGAGTATTTTTGGGGGGGCCTCTTACGTCGGAAACAGCTAGTGCTTCGACCACTTTTGATTTTCCACTAAATGGAAAGGTAATTAGGCTGCGCCGTGGAGGTTGGAAAACAAACTCAAAAGGCATGGATAAGTTGATCAAAGCGGACAGGCTATTCAACACCAAGGAGTTTGCAAACTACAAAATTTTCTTCGAAGATTTTCCTGCTGTGTCCATATCCAATCTTTGGGAAGACACAATGGGCACTGCCGAACAGAATAAGACTTATGTTGTGCAAACTACCACCAAGGTTATCCAACGCTGCATTCTCATGACTACTGATCCCGGCGACCTTGTACTTGATCCCACTTGTGGCTCCGGCACAACAGCAACCGTTGCTGAAAACTGGGGCAGAAGGTGGATTACCATTGACACAAGCCGCGTTGCCCTCACATTGGCCCGCGCCCGTTTGATGGGGGCGAAGTATGATTATTTCCAACTGAAGGATTCCAAAGGCGGTGCAGCAGAAGAAGGCAAGCTGACGGGCAAGCCGCCCGCAGTAGCCACTTATGGCAATGATATCCGCCACGGCTTTGTTTATGAGCGCGCGCCACATGTGACGCTGAAATCTATCGCCAACAATGCCGAGATTGATGTGATCTGGGATCGCTATCAGCTTCAGCTTGAACCCTTGCGCGAAAAGCTAAATGCCGCCCTCAAAACCAAATGGGAAGAATGGCAAATTCCGCGTGAAGTCGGAAAAGATTGGTCTACTGAGGCCGTGACTACTCATGCGGTGTGGTGGCAGCAAAGGCGCAACCGCCAGCAAGATATTGATGCTTCAATCGCTCGCAATGCCGACGTGGAATTGCTGTATGATCGTCCCGTGAAAGCCAAAGGCATTGTGCGCGTTGCTGGGCCTTTCACGGTTGAAAGCCTTTCACCCCACCGCGTGTTGCCATTGGGCGAAGACCCTTACCTCGCCGAGACGTTTGAGGTTGAAAACGAAGGCGTTTCCCAATCCATTCAAGATCAAGTTTCAGCCGAGCCCTCGAATGATTTTGCGCAAGTGGTTTATGACAACCTGATGGCCTCTGGCGTACAAAACACCAAGAAGGGCGAGGCCATAAAGTTTGATTGGTTGAAGCCTCGCGCCTCGCGCTCTGGCCTTGTGCCTTTTGAAGGGCGCTATACCGAAGGCGGCGATGTGAAACGCGCTGCGATCTGCATCGGCCCAGAATATGACACGGTGGGCTATGACCTAGTGAAAAAGGCCGCCCGCGAAGCGGCTGACCTTTACGACACGCTGATCATTTGCGGCTTTGCCTTTGCACCTGAAGTGGACGAGACGCGGCTCAACTTCGGTTCTCTCACAGTGCTCAAAGCCCGCATGAACCAAGACCTGCGCATGGGCGACAAATTGAAAGCCACGGGCGCTGGCAACTTGTTTGTGATCTTTGGCGAGCCTGACTTGCGCGTGGTCAAATCCGATGGCGACATGATCCGCGTGGAAATCAAAGGCATGGATATTTTCGATCCCACCACAGGTGAAGTGCGCTCCTCTGGCGGCAGCGAGTTGAAGAATGACGTGGCGGCATGGTTTATCGACGATGATTATAACGAAGAAAGCTTCTTCGTGCGCCAAGCCTATTTCGTGGGCCAAGACCCCTATGACGCTTTGAAGCGGGCACTGAAAGCCGAGATCGATGAAACCGCATGGGAAGAAATGAACTCCACCATCTCGCGCCCATTCCCGAAGCCTGCCAATGGCCGGATCTGCGTGAAAGTGATCAATCACTTCGGAGACGAAGTGCAGAAGGTGTTTGAGGTGTGATGATTGGCTAAACGCGGCATCACGGATGAAGAGATTTCGCTAATCAAAGCGATGCAGGCTCGTGGCATGAAGAACAAGGATATTCAGTTCTTGTTTAACCGCCCTGATCGTTCAGTGAATTCCGGACGTATCACGAATATTGGCGATGGCACATATAGCGACTCAAAAGACATAGCGGCTGCATCAGATCAAGAATTGGATGCATTTATCACGCAAAGTGAGACTGCCGATCCTATAAGAGGAGTGAGAGTGCCCATTGTCGGGAAGTTGCCCGCGCCTGCTTATGGTCCAATTGATGTTGAAACGCTGTCACCAATGTTTCATCAAGACTTGAACGGCATCTGGCGATTTAAATTTGGCGAAACTGATCAGCATAAATGTAAGGAAAGTTTTGGCTTCAAGCATGGGGATCAATGGCTTCGTGCAATTGCCGCTCTTGCCAACAATCGGGGCGGTTACATATTTCTCGGTGTCAAAGACAAGGATACCGCTCCGCTTGATGGTCTCGACAAAAGCTATGCTATAGTTGGATTGAAAGACACTGCGTTTCGGGATGCTGATCCTGCTGACTTTGCCAAGAAGATTAAGAATGCACTAGACCCAACGCCTCGTTATCAGACTGCTATTATCCAAATTGACGGCAAAAGCATCGGCGTTATCTACGTTGAACAACACCCCAGCCGTCCGGTCATCGCCGCTTGTAGTATAAACGACAAGTTTAAAGAGGGAGACATTTACTTTCGTTATACTGGCCAATCTGTCCGCATCAAATACAGCGATCTACGCGCGATTTTGGATGAGCGCGATGTACAAGCGAGAAAGGACATATTGCCGATGGTTGAACGGCTTCTTGCGCTTGGGCCAACAAGGGCTTTGGTTGCTGACCTCGATAGCGGCACGCTTGGTGATGGCAAACAGCAAATTGTCATTGATCAAATATTGGTCGATCAAATCAAATTCATTCGTGAGGGGGATTTCATGCAACAACTTGGCGCCCCCACTTTAAAGCTAGTTGGCACGGTGACTGCAATAGGAAATCAGGTTGATGAAGTCCCTAAGATTGTGCGTGACACAATTGGTGAAAGTGACATTATTAGAGATTTTCTCCAGCAACAAAAAGTGCACTTTCCTGAATCGTACGTTCGTCAAGGAATTGATTTGCAACGTAAATGGCTGCCGATCTTCTACTATGTGAAACAAACGGGGGCCTCGCCAGATGATCTTGCTGCGAAGATTTCAAAGGAGAAGACGGTACACAAAGGCAGACGGGATGAACTGGTGAGCCGATTGCGCAAAAAAGGTTGCGCTAAGCCGAACAAGATTTCTTCAAATGCTCTGCGCAAAATGGCTAAGTCCATAGAGGAAGGTAGTATTCCTGCTTTTAAAACGGGTAAGGAAGCCGCCACGTTCGCGGATGCGGTGACATGCGTTGACAAGACAAGCATCGCATTAGACGAAATGTTGCGTGTTCTTGGCCAAGCCCAGGATTTGATTGAGGCAGAGGAGCCAAAATCAGTTGGGCGTGTTTGCAAAGCGATCTGTCGAATTGATGAACTTTTCTTCGGTTAGGGTTTAGCCCTCAGAGATTTGATAAGTCCTATGTGAGAAGCGTTTTTCCGACACTATTCCACATGCCTGCCCATGAGTTTCTGACCGACGCTTGGTCGACTTGCACACGTAAACCGTACCAATAATCGGTCTTGTTCCCGCGTTTTCCCGCCTTTCCCAATTGAGCAAATCGCTCATTTGCGGCGATGCTTGGACTACATTCCGGAATGATCCGGTGTGCAATCCGAGTGGATGCAGAATGTCGCCGACCAAGATTCTTATTGGGCAGGGATGCAGTGTCATTGCCATTGTGATGGGAGGCCTTTGGGCTTCCACACAATGGACAGCGACAATGCTGGGTAACCAGCCACGGTTGGGTGCTCCATTTGCTTCGGTATTCGGCCAACCGATCTACGCGCCATGGCGATTGTTTGAATGGTGGTATGCCTATGAAGCCTATGCGCCAGCGGTGTTTCGCAATGCCGGAATGTTTGCAGCGGGCAGCGGCATTGCTGGAACATTGGTGGCGATTGCTGGTTCCCTGTGGCGGGCACGGCAGAACAAACTGGTCACGACTTATGGCTCAGCCCGTTGGGCCACTATCGAGGAACTTAAATCCGCCCAGCTGTTTTCCGGACATGGTGTGTT
>PLXI01000108.1 GCA_003151375.1 Hyphomicrobiales bacterium | reverse complement strand
TCGCCGCCGGCAATCTTGTCGCGGATCAACGCATCGCGTGTGGCATCATCGGGAATGCGCAGCAACGCTTCGGCCAAACACATAAGCGCCACGCCTTCTTGGCTGCTGAGCGAATATTCTTGAACCAGTCCCTGCACACCGCCCTTTGCAGGGGTGGCCCGCAATGTCTCAACCAGCTGGCGTGCCGTAGTATTTATTTGCTGCTTTATGTCGGCGCTTTGTTTGGCGGCTGAAATAAGAGGTGGCAGGCACTCTGTCTCTGGCCGTCTGGTGGCCCTCGTAATGGCCAGGCGGAGTGGCGTAGCATCACTCATGGGAGGCGCGAATAGTGCAAAAGGATTGGGTGCGTTCATGTGCCCATGTTAGTATATTTTATGGGGCGGGTAATGGGTCTGTTTGAACGACTGCAGCGTTTAACCGCCCGTCACACTCATGTGCCGCGCAACAGCTGGCTTGTCGTGCTCACGGTCGATGATGAAATCATGCCCCTTGGGTTTGCGCCCAATGGCTTCATCAATTGCGCGTAGCACTATTTCATCAGACTCAGAGGCGCGCAACGGTGCCCTCAAATCGGCCGCATCGTTTTGCCCCAGGCACATATACAAAGTGCCCGTGCAAGTGAGGCGCACACGGTTACAAGACTCGCAGAAGTTGTGAGTGAGTGGTGTGATGAAGCCAATGCGGCCACCAGTTTCTTTCACGCGAACATAACGCGCTGGCCCGCCGGTTTTATAATCAATATCTTCCAGCGTGAAGTGATCCATCAGCGAAGCGCGCAACTGGCTGAGCGGCAGATATTGCTCAGTGCGGTCGCCATCAATGTCGCCAAGCGGCATGGTTTCAATCAAGGTGAAATCCATCTTGCGCTCATGCGCCCAATTTATCATCGCTGGAATCTCAAACTCATTCACGCCCTTTAACGCCACAGCATTCAGTTTTACCGCGATGCCAGCATCTTGTGCGGCCTTGATGCCATCGAGAACCTTGGGCAATTCACCCCAGCGCGTAATTTCACGGAACTTGGCTTCATCCAAAGTATCCACCGAAACATTGATGCGCTTCACACCATGCTTGGCCAACTCGCTGGCNNACCAAAGTCATGATGCCTTTGCGCACCAGTGGCTCACCACCAGTCAGGCGCAGTTTTTTCACGCCGCGTGAAATGAAGGCTGAGCATAAGCGGTCAAGCTCTTCCAGCGTCAGCAAATCCGCTTTGGGCAAAAAGTTCATATTCTCCGACATGCAATAAACACAGCGGAAATCGCAGCGATCCGTCACCGAAACGCGCAAATAGGAAACATGCCTGCCAAAGGGGTCTATAAGATCAGCCATAGGCGTAATGTTGCACCGGATATGGCGTGGAGGCAAGCTGGCCATTGTAGAAGATTGCCCAAAGTCTTAAACTGTTGGCATGGCTCATAGTAATGTGTCACGTAGAAACGCCTTGGTTTGGCTCGGTTCTTCGCTGTTCTCTTCTGCGGCCTTGGCTGCGGCGGAAGTGGATTTGGCATTGGTTTTGGCCATCGACTGCTCACTCAGCGTGAGCGAATATGACTACAGGTTGCAAATGCGTGGTACCGGCCAAGCCATTATTGATTCCGGCCTGCAGCAGCTCATTGAGCGTGGTGCCAATAGGGTGATCGCTGTGTCGGTCTTCCTATGGTCCAGCCCAGACACGCAAAAGGTCATCGTGCCTTGGCGCGTTATTCGCAGTGAGGCTGGGGCCATGGCATTGGCGGACGAGATTTTTGCAGCGCCGCGCACCATCGATGCAGGCGCAACTGCAACAGGCAACGCTTTGGCATTTGCTGAAAAGCTGTTCAGTAATGCCCCACTTTCAGAAAGGCGCGTGGTGGATGTATCTACCAACGGCCACGCCAACATGGGCGATCCAGTGCCCCCTATCCGTGATCGGTTGGTGGCCAACGGCATCACAATCAATGGGCTGGCGGTCACTGATGAAGAGCCAAACCTTGTGAGTTACATGTTGCGCGATGTAATCGGCGGCCCGGGCAGCTTTGTGATTCCGGCCAATAACTATAACGCCTATACCCAAGCCATTCGCCTCAAGCTCTTCCGTGAAATATCAGGTTTGGAAATAATCTGACTTAAGCCTTCTATGCAGATATGTAGGGCGACATTCTAACAAGTCTCCGTAGAAGCGCCATGCAGAGCCGGATATGGCGTTTCCGCAAGTGGCCTATGCTCCTGCGCTAGTGACCTATGCACAACCACCTGACGACACAGCCACAGCTCTCGCATATACACAAACTTCAAAGACAAGAAAAAATACAAGCGAAAACCATGAACAAACAAATTCTTCTCGGCTATATTTATGCAGCCCTCGGGGCTGCCCTTTTTTCAACCAAAGCCATATTCATTAAGCTGGCCTATTTAGACAAACCCGATGCCGGATTGATGCTGGCTTTGCGCATGGTTACGGCACTCCCATTCTTTCTTGCTGTGGCAGCTTATGTGATTTACCGTGACAAAAAGGCAGGCCGCCCTTTGCCTGAGCCGAAAGTCTGGGCCTCTGCCATGGCCATTGGCTTTGTGGGCTTTTATCTTTCGGCATTGCTTGATTTTGAAGGGCTCGTTTATATCACAGCACAGTTAGAGCGCTTGGTGCTGTTCACCTATCCGGTGATGATTATGGTTCTGGGCTGGTTGTTTTTCGGTGGCCGCATCACACTGATGGGATGTGTTGGGGCGGCCATCACTTATGCGGGATTGCTGGTCGTGTTTATGAAATCCATCCCCGATGGTGGCAGCAACACCGTGTTGGGCACGAGTTTGGTTCTCGCTTGTGCCCTCACCTATGCCTTGTACCAACTGCTGGCGAAAAAAGTTATCGGCTTGATAGGCAGCCCGCTGTTTACGGGCGTGGCACTTTCAAGTTCAGCTGTGGCTTGCGTGCTGCATTATGTGATTGCCAATCGCACCTTGGATTTTTCTGCACCAACACATTTTTATTGGATGGCGCTGGGTTGCGGTATCGTGGCCACTGTGCTCCCCAGTTTTCTGGTCAATGCCAGCCTGTCACGCGTTTCTGCACAATCCTCATCGATGATTGCTGCCATTTCTCCGATCATCACCATCTCACTGGCGGTGTGGATTTTAGGTGAGAAATTCACGCTGATTGATGCGGCAGGTTCAGCCATGGTGATTGCTGGCATTGTGCTTTATGCGCTGACGGATCAAAAGCCAGCCGTGGAAATCCAGCAGGAATTAGCCGGCGAAATTGAGCCCGCTTAATTAATTCATTGTCTCTGGCAGTTCGGCTTTGCGCTTGGCCATGAACGCCAGCAGGGCTTCGTCAATCGCCGGATCAAGAGCAGGGGCCACATAATCACGCAGCATCTGCTTCCACTTCGCATTGGCGCGTTGAACGATATCTTTCTCGCCATCATCGCGCCATTGCTCAAATGAATTATTATCCGCCAACGAAGACCGCCAAAACGCCGTTTCAAAATTGGCCCGCGTATGCGCACTGCCTAAATAATGTGAGCCAGGGCCCACCTCGCGGATTGCATCCATCGCTTGGCCATTCTCGGAAAAATCCACGCCTTGGGCATATTTCTGAAACATGGTGAGTTGATCGTGATCCATGATGAGTTTTTCATAACCTGTGGCCAGCCCACCCTCCAGCCAGCCCGCTGCATGGAGGCAGAAGTTCACGCCAGACAAGAGCGTGGGCCATAAAGTGTTGGCACTTTCATAAGCGGCCTGCGCATCAGGAATTTTTGATCCACACAATGCGCCACCCGAACGGAAGGGAACACCCATGCGCCGCGCCAATTGTGCTGCGCCGAAGGTAACAAAGGCTGGCTCAGGTGTGCCAAAAGTTGGTGCACCCGATTGCATAGACATAGAGGCTGCAAAAGTGCCGAACACCACTGGCGCTCCGGCCCTGCACAGCTGCGTGAAGGCAATGCCCACTGACGCCTCAGCTAAAATCTGCGTGAGTGTGCCGACAGTGGCAACCGGAGACATCGCGCCTGCCACAATGAAAGGTGAGATGACGGTGGCCTGATTGGCCCGCGCCAGAACTTTAAGCGCTCCTAACATCACACCGTCCCACACCATGGGCGAATTGGCATTGATCAATGAAGTCATCACGCAGTTCTGGTCTACAAATTCTTTGCCAAATAATATTTCGCACATGGCAACTGAATCAGCAGCACGAGAACCTGAAGTCACCGAAGACATAAAAGGCTTATCGCTATATTTGATGTGGGTATAAATCATATCCAAATGCCGCTTAGGCACGGGCACATCAACCGGCTCACACAAAGTTCCACCTGCGTGATGCAGAGACGGCAACATATAAACCAGCTTGGCAATGTTGCGGAAATCTTCAATCGTGGCATAGCGCCGGCCTTCATCCAGATTGCGAATGAAGGGTGGGCCATAAACCGGCGCAAACACCGTGTTGTTGCCGCCAATGGTAACGCTATTGGCTGGGTTGCGCGCATGTTGCACATATTCGCGCGGGGCAGTTTTAATCAGTGAACGAACCAATCCTTTGGGAAAGCGAATGCGAAAGCGCCGTGGCTCAGTTTCCGATTGTGTGGCAGATGCCCCTGCGGCCACCCACATCTGAACGGCTTCTTCATCTTCATAAAAATCAATGCCGATTTCTTGCAGAATGATTTCAGCATTATGCTCAATCAGCTCACATTGTTCATCGCTGAAAGGCTCATAAAGCTTGATATTGCGGCGGATGAACCCCGCCTGATGAAGGGTGGTTGAGGTGCGCGCCGCACGGCGGGCTTCAGCGCCACCTCTGGCGCGGCGGTTGGTTGGTTCATCATTCATGAACGCAACACTAAACCCGTTTACATGAAAAATGAAAGCACAAAGCACTGCGGGTGACGGGTCAGTCTGAATTTAAGAATGAAGTGTCACCGCTGCCTACCGGCGTCTCTGGCGCGCTTGCCAAAAAATCAAACCCGAAACCAACAACATCCAAAAATTGCGATCTAATACAAAAAGCTTTTCTGCCAGTCCGCCGAATGGAATTTTGACGGCTACCACAGCAAAGAGAACCAAAAGCAAGACTATGGACAGCCAGGCAAGCGCGATTATGGATGGAATCCATTTTTCCAAAATTTCTACTCTTTTGAGTCGGTATGAAATAATTAGGGCCGCAACGACAAAGGCAATCCAGCCTATCAAGGCGGCCGCCAAATGGATATTGCCGCTCAGTGTGACAGGAGGTGCCCCCGGCGGTAAAATGTCGGTCGCAAACTGAAAATCGACAAGACTTGCAATCCCCGCCGACGCCAGCAATCCAAGGCCGACGTTTAAAATAGCGCTGTGAGGCGCAATCTGCCAAAGTGCGAAAGGCAGCGCGATACACGCAACAAATGACGCCAAAAACGCCGACCGAAATATCCATCCTCCCTGACCAACGGCATAGTCGCTGATATAGTCCTGAAAGAAATTGTATTGGGTGTTGACCATGTGACTGGCAATGGCAGCCACCAAAAAATATAGGCTTGAAACAACCGCCAATGCAGCCCCGCTCAGTCGACTTTTCTCGCTATCCATCAATTCAGACATTCCCCGTGCAGGCCTATCGTATTACCCAATGCACATCCTTCTATAAAGTTCCACAAAGACGATTGGTCTTTGCGACCAACAAGTCCGCTTTGAGTCAAACTCCGAAGTGACCATAGCTTCTTCCATCTTCGCCTTTCCTACCGAAAGCGGAAATTTAAACTGGCCCACCAAAGCACTGCGACAGCGTGGATGTGGACTCTCAACTGTTGCCCCTCTAATTTCCGCCCATGAAGTCAAAGCTGCATGAATTTTGGCATAGCTTGCGTCCCGTTCTCACCGGATGGCTTGTTGTGGCATTACTGCTGCCGACGATTTTGGCCCTCGCGTCCTCTGCAGCTGCAGCGCACGCAAATTCATTTTCTGAAATTTGCAGCGCACAAAATACCAATCTTCCAGGCGATCATAAAAAACATTCTGAAGATTGCCCATGCTGTGTGTTGGCTAGTGCCGGCCATGCGGCTTTGCCGGCGCGCGATGCGGTTGAAATTGTCATTCCGCAACACCGCCAAGAGGCGGCTTTCTTGGCGCAAGCAACTTCGCTTTCTATTGCTGAAACTTATGCCGCGCATGCCTTGGCGCGTGGGCCTCCTGCATTCCTCAACATCTGAACTGAAAACGCGCCACGGATTTTTGCTTGGCGCAAAATCACATTCATTTTTTGAGGACTATCATGAAACGTTTTAACGGAATTATTTTCGCCGCGACTTTGTCGCTGAGTTCAATGGCACTGGCATTTTCTGCTCATGCCCATGCGCATTTGTTGTCGGCTGTGCCGGCCGAAAATGCCAAGGCCGTGCCCACACCAAGCGTGCTTACGCTTAACTTCTCAGAAGAACTGAACCTCAAGTTCAGCGCGGTGGAGGTGGTTGGCCCTGACAAAGCCAAAGTTGAAATCGCCTCTGAAGCCTTGGCCCCCAAGGACGAGAAGGTTTTGATCGTGACGCTGAAGGCGCCACTGCCAGACGGAAAATACACGGTGAACTGGAAGGCGTTCTCGCAAGATGGTCATAAGACGAACGGGTCTTACACCATCGATGTCGTGAAATAATCGATGTCTGACAACATCACCTACGCGTTGATGTTTGTGGCAAGGGCGCTTCATTATGGGGCCGCCCTTGCCCTTTTCGGCTATTGTTTTTTTAACGGCTTTCTTTTGCGCGGGTCATCTCAGGATGGTGTGCTGAAGGCGTTGGCCTTAATCTTTATGGCCAGTGGAATTCTTTGGCTCGGTGCTGAGGCAGCCACGGCGGGGGATGGCCCGACCGATGCATATAATCCCACTGTGTTATGGGCGGTGATAACAGAAACCGCCTTTGGCAAAGCTTGGCTTGCCCAGACGCTCACCGCGTTGCTGATGTTGTTCCTCGCTTTTAGCCCGATGTTGGAAAAGTTCCGCGCCTTGGCGATTGTCTCAGGCCTAAGCCTTGTGGCACTTGGCGACACAGGCCATGCCGTTATGCTGGGTGGCACTTGGGCTTGGGCCTTGCCGCTGCTGCAAGCGTTGCATCTTCTTGCTGGCGGGTTTTGGATTGGTGGCCTGCTTGCCATTACAGCCCAGCCAACTGTTTCACCAAGCGAATGGCGCATGGCCGTGATGCGCTATTCATTTATCGGGCACTTTGCAGTTCTGGCTGTCGTGCTCAGCGGTATTCTAATATCCTATGCCTTGCTGTGGTCGCATCCGATGAGCTTGAATCCAGTTTACCTTTTCATTCTCGCATTAAAACTATTGGTTGTTGGCGCGATGACGGTTTTTGCACTTTTCAATCGATATTATGTTGTGCCGCGCCTTTCTCTCTCTGCGAAGAATACGGTTAGGCTCCTGCAAATTATTCGCACCGATTTGGCTCTGTCTTTGCTGGTCATAATTTTGGTCAGTATTTTAGGAATACTCTCACCCAACTAAAAGGAAACACCATGAACATCACCACAAAGACTATTGCAGCAATATGCCTCGGCTTTGCGATGCTAATGAGCACAGCCAACGCCCAAGATGTGAAGGTTGGCAGCATCACCATTCATCATCCATGGATCAAGCAACCAGTTCCTGGTGCAGTTGCTGCCGCTTACGCAACCATCGAAAACACCGGCAAAGAAGATGATACCTTACTCAAAGTTGCCGTCGAAGGCGTTGCCATAGCTCAGATCCATGACATGAAAATGCAAGGCGATGTAATGAAAATGGACGAGTTGAAAGACGGCTTGGCTATCCCTGCGGGCAAAACCGTGGAGCTCAAACCAAATTCATTCCATATCATGTTGATCAAGGCAACCACCACTTTCAAGGCTGGGCAAGAAGTGAAAGGCACATTCACCTTTGCCAAAGCAGGCGCTGTTGACATAAGCTTTGAAGTTGAGACAGGTAAACCCGCGATGGGCGGCATGAAGATGAACGGCATGAAGATGAATTGAGGTACAGCATGGCAAATACAAAATCTTTGCGGATGACATTGTGGACGGTGGTGGCGCTGTGCGCGGCTATTTTCGCCTATGCGTATTTTTCCGGCGGTGCCAAAAACCTTATTGGCGCTGACTTTGGCGCACCCTTCAAACTCTCCTCAACCACAGGCGGTGAGGTGGATTCTGCATCGTTGAAGGGTGCACCTTACGGGATGTTCTTTGGTTTCACCCATTGCCCAGAAGTTTGCCCCACCACGCTCAATGATATGTCTGTGGCGCTGAAGGAGCTGGGCGAGCCTGCCAAAAACTTCCGTCTGTTTTTTATAACAGTTGATCCTGACCGTGACACCCAAGATGTGATGTGCGATTATATTTCAAACTTCGATCCGCGCATCGTGGGCCTGATTCCCACTGATAATGAGTTGCAAAAAGTGGCGCATGATTTTCATATCTATTATAAGAAAGTCGCCACCAGCGATGGCGGCTATACGATGGATCATACCGCGACGCTTTTCCTCTTCGGCGCGGATGGTAAGTTGAAAAGTACTCTGGGTTATGATGAAGACAAGACAGAGCAAATGACCAAGTTGAAGAAGTTGCTGGCTGGTTAGTTTGTCGCCACCAACAACTTCTCCAACCCATGAAAGTGATATACATCCTTATAACGTGGCGTTTCGGTCAGGCGCAGATGGGGCAAGCGCCGAAACAAAACCTCTAATGCCACCAACATTTCAAGCCGCGCCAGTGGCGCACCGAGACAAAAGTGAATGCCTGCACCAAAACTTAGATGCGGATTGGGCGAGCGTGTGGAATCAAAAATTTCAGGTGAAGAAAACTTCGCTGCATCGTGATTGGCCGCACCCAGCATNNCTCATCAAGCCAACAGTCTCGCCCTTCTTCAGCTTCAATCCACCAAACTCAATATCTTCCAGCGCATAGCGCGTGAACATGTGGAGCGGCGGATCAAAGCGCAAAATCTCATCAACAAGTTCTGGCGTGATCGGCCCGGCAAGCCCGCGCTCCAACATCGCTTTGACGCCATTGCCAAGTGAATGCACTGTGGCTTCATGGCCAGCGTTCAAGATCAATATGGCGGTGGTAACCAGTTCATCTTCAGAGAGCCTCTGGCCCTCGGCCTCAGCACGGATGAGTTCCGACAACAAATCATCTTTCAAATCACGCCGCCGCTCAGCAATCAGCTTACGCATGTAAGCCGAAAATTCTGAGACGGCTTTCACCGCTTTGTCTTCCGCCGCGCGGTCACGCTTGGCCATATACATGCCAACGTGATCGTGGCTCCATGCGAGAAATTGATCCGCCATATCAGCCGGTGCGCCAAGCAAATGGCAGATAACTTGCACTGGGATGGGTGTTGCATAAGCGGTCAATAATTCCACTTCATCTTGTGCTTCAAATTGATCGACCAAACCATTGGCGAGATTCAGTAAAAAAGGCCGCAATCGTTCAATCTGGCGTGACAGAAAAGCCCGTGAAATTAAACCGCGCAGGCGGGTGTGAACCGGCGGTTCTAATTCCAGCAATGAGTGTTGCTCATGATTGGTGAACACGCGCAAATGTTCGGCAATGTCAGGCCAGCCCAATTCTTCGCGCGATGCCACATGCAAAATCTGGCGGCCAAAACGCCTGTCGCGCAGCAGCGCATTCACATCCTCATGGCGGCTAAAACACCAATGCCCATATTGCTCCCATTTGAATACGGGGCATTCCACCTGAAGCTTGCGGTAAAATGGATAGGGATCAGCGTAGAACTGCGCCTCGCGCGGGTCTAGGTTGACGGATCGTGTGGTGGCATTGATCTTGATCATCGGCTATAGAGCGTCCTCTTTTATTGAAAGTATCGCCTCGTATGCCTGCTGCCAAGACCTCAATTAAATCCGAAGATCAAGGACCCGGATTTAGATTCATCGCCCTTGTGGCGATGTTGACGGCTTTGATGGCCATGTCAATTGACACGATGTTGCCAGCCATCGGCCTGATGGCAACGCAATTAAATGCCACCACCAAGGGTGATGAGGCCCTCATTGTCTTGTTGTTCTTTGCCGGCAATATGGTGGGTATTCCCGTGTTTGGCCCAATGTCAGATAGCTTGGGCCGCAAGCCAACAATTTTTATTGGCTTGGTGATTTATGTGGTGGGCTCACTTTTGTGTGCAACGGCTTGGTCATACCCCATTTTGCTTTTGGGCCGCGTCATCCAGGGCTTTGGTGTGGCCAGCCCGCGCATTGTTGCTTTGGCAATGGTGCGTGATGGCGCCAAAGGTGCGGCCATGGCAAAGATCATGTCTTTCGTGATGTCGGTTTTCATGCTCGTGCCCATTATTGCGCCTTCCATTGGCCAAGCCGTCATGCTCTTGGCCAATTGGCATTATATCTTCTATGGCCTTACTGTGATGGCATTGATCGCTGGTCTCTGGCTGGGCCTAGGGCAGGAAGAAACTTTGCCTGTTGACCAGCGCCGGCAATTTTCCGCCCCCGCCTTGCTGAGTGCCGCTCGCGAGGTGGTCAGCAACCGGATTTCATTGGCCTACACTTTGGCAATCGGTGCCATATTCGGAATCTTCACATCTTACCTTTCCATTTGCCGCCGCGTTTATGTCGATCAATATGACATGGGCGCGTGGTTTCCGATTATATTTGGCAGCTGTGCCGTTTTCATCGCCGCTGCTATGATTGTGAATGGCAACCTTGTGCAAAAACTTGGCATGAGAAAACTCTCGCGCATGGCCATGATCGGTTATGTCAGCGTCTGGTTTGCAATTCTTGCCCTGTGCATGTTGACATCGGGTCAGCCGCCCTTGGTGTTTTTGTTGCCACTGTTTGGCCTGTGGTTCTTTTCAGCAGGCTTCACCTTCGGCAATTTTAATGCCATGGCGATGGAACCTATGGGCCATATCGCCGGAATGGCAGCGGCGGTTTCTGGCTTCATGTCACAAGGCATCGGCATTGCTCTGGGCATTTTCGCCAGCCGCTTTTATGATGGCACGCTGACGCAAGTAACGGGGATCTTTGTAATCTATGGGCTGACCGCTTTTTTCATCACCGAATGGGCCGAAAAGGGCCGCACCGTTTCAGCCATTAAGCCGTCAGACTTGCCAGCCGCTCACTGATCTTCCATAACCTTGCCTATGGCCAAAGGTTATTCAGTTTTTTCGATTTTGAAACATGCCTTGTGGCCTGAAACAGTTTGGCCTGAGGCTTGGCGCAAGGCTGAACCCAAGCCCAATTATGACATTATCATTATCGGCGGTGGCGGGCATGGGTTGGCCACGGCTTATTATCTGGCCAAAAACCACGGTGTAAAAAACATCGCGGTGTTAGAGAAATCATACATCGGTTCGGGCAATGTGGGCCGCAACACCACCATCATTCGCTCGAATTATATGCTGGGTGCCAACACCGCCTTTTTTGAAAAATCGATGCAGATGTGGGAAGGCCTTTCTCAAGAACTTGGCTTTAATCTTATGGTGTCGCACCGTGGCCAAATGGTCATCGGTGTTTCACCCGGCCAGATGGACGGCCTTGCCAGGCGCGGTAACACCATGCGGCTGAACGGCATTGATGCTGAATTGTTTGACCGCAAAGAAGTTGAGAAAGAACTGCCTTACTTGGATTTTTCCAAAGAGGCACGCTTTCCGATTTGGGGCGGGCTTCTTCAACCACGCGCTGGCACCGTGCGCCATGATGCGGTTGCCTGGGGTTATGCGCGTGCGGCATCTGCACTTGGCGTGGACATAATCGAGAATTGTGAAGTCACCGGAATTTTGAAATCCGGCAATAGGGTTACCGGCGTTCAAACCTCCCGCGGCAAAATTCTTTCCGATAAAATCGGCATTGCCGTTGCTGGCCATTCCTCGCATGTGGCGCGCATGGCGGGCCTCAAGCTTCCAGTCGAAAGCCATTTGCTGCAAGCTTTTGTGACTGAACCAGTCAAACCCATGGTGCATCATGTTGTAAGCTGGGGTGCGGAATTATTTTATCTTTCGCAATCAGACAAAGGCGGTATGGTGTTTGGCGGCCATATTGATGGCTTCAATAATTACACTCAGCGCGGCCAGTTCACCAAAGTCAAAGAGATCATGGAATGCGCCGTCACGCTCATTCCGTTTATGGCGCGGCTTCGGCTGTTGCGCCATTGGGCGGGCATTCAAGATATGACGCCAGATGGATCGCCTTTCATCTGCACCACACCGGTGGACGGACTCTATCTCAATGGCGGTTGGTGTTATCAAGGCTTCAAGGCAACACCTGCTTCCGGTCTCACTTTTGCACATACTATTGCAATGAACGAGGCCCATGAACTTAACAAAGGCTATGAACTTGATCGTTTGATGAACGGCGCAGCACTGGATGAACATGGCACGGGCTTGAGGGATTATCGCCAATGAGAATCCCATGTCCCTATTGCGGTGAAAGAGATTTGGGTGAATTCACCTATGGCGGAGATGCCTCTAAGGCTAGGCCCGCCCATGGCAGCAAAGGTGCTAAAACTTGGGGCGATTATGTTTTCGTATTTGAAAATCCCAAAGGCCCACATGTTGAATATTGGCAACACACTTTAGGTTGCCGCCAATGGTTCAAACTGAAACGCGACACCTCCACCAATGAAATTCTGGGGATGGAGCAATGACGTTCAAACGCTTGCCTGAAGGCGGAATGATTGACCGCAATGTGAAACTTTCCGCCCGCCTTGATGGTGTGCGCGTGCACGGCTTTGGCGGCGATACATTTGCTTCGGCTTTGTTGGCGGCAAATAAAATCGTGCTG
The DNA here is from genome assembly GCA_003151375.1 of Hyphomicrobiales bacterium. Taxonomy (GTDB): domain Bacteria; phylum Pseudomonadota; class Alphaproteobacteria; order Rhizobiales; family Aestuariivirgaceae; genus Aestuariivirga. The sequence continues at coordinate 17,451 of PLXI01000108.1, read as the reverse complement.
GGCCGCAGTTTCAAATATCACCGGCCGCGTGGGCTTATAGCGGCCGGTGCTGAAGAACCCAATGCGCTTCTCACGATTGGCAAGAAGGGAACTCAAATTCCCAACCTTCCGGCCACGCAAATTGAGTTGGCCGATGGGTTGAAAGCTAAAACCCAAAATGCTTGGCCTTCCAAACATTTTGATTTTGGCGCAATCAATCAAACTTTCGCTGCTTTTATTGGTGCTGGCTTTTATTACAAGACCTTCAAAAGCCCGGGCCGCAAGGCTTGGATGTTCTATGAGAAGTTCATCCGCCGCGCTGCTGGCTTGGGCAAAACCTCCACCGCAAAAAGCACTCTGCGCCATGATACTGCGAACAGCTTCTGCGACGTTTTGGTTGTGGGTTCCGGGCCCGCTGGCTTAAGCGCTGCATTAACTGCGGCCCAAGCGGGTGCTAATGTCATCTTGGCCGAACAGGATTTTATCTTGGGTGGCAGCACGCTATCATCGGCCTATGCAGCTCAAGCTGAATGGCGCAAGGCAGCGCTTGAAGCTTTGCAAGGCAATTCTAACATTCGCCTCCTCACCAACGCCACCGTTAAGGGCATTTATGATGGCGACCTTGCAGTTGTCGCTGTTGGCGATGATACGCATTCAATCCGTGCACGGACGATTATATTTGCAACCGGCGCCACTGAACGCCCCATGTTGTTTGATGGCAATGACAGACCCGGTGTTATGCTGGCCTCAGCTTTGCAAACCTATGCCAACCGCTTTGCCATTGTGCCCGCCTCGCGCCTCATCATCGCCACGAATAATGACAGCGCTTATGATTCAGCCATTGATCTTGCCAGCAAAGGCGTTGAGGTTTTCTTGGTGGATGAGCGTAGCGTAATTTCTGGCCACGCGCTTGACCGTGCAGCAGTCGCTGGCATCGCTGTCATCACTGGCAGCACCATCAAGGCCACGCATGGCGCTCCGGTATTGGATTCCGTCACCATCACGGGCAAAACCAATCTCACTTTGCCTTGTGATGCGCTAGGTATGAGCGGCGGCTGGAGCCCCACGCTCCACCTCACTGCGCATCAAGGCAGCAAGCCTGTGTGGCAAGAGGCCATCGCAGCACACGTTCCGGGCGCTTTAGTGCCGAGTCATTTTGCGGCGGGCGCTTGTAATGGCACCTTCGGCATCAACGCCGCGCTGCGCGAAGGCGACGCCAAGGCGCAGGCCGCTTTGGTTTTGCTTGGCATCAAAGGCATGCCTGCGCCAACAACATTGCCCGTCCTTAAGCCCGATCACATCTATGCCATCATAGCCTCAAAGCCCACCACCCAAAGCCGTGAGGCCTTTGTCGATTTTCAAGGCGATGTTACGGCCAAGGATGTGAAACAAGCGCTGGACGAAGGCTATTCCAACCCCGAACATTTAAAGCGCTACACCACTTTGGGCATGGGCACCGACCAAGGCAAAACTTCCAATGCCAATGCTTTGGCGATGGTTGAAGGCCCGGCGATGACCACTTTCCGTCCGCCTTACACACCGTTTCTGATTGGCCAAATTGCAGGGCGCTCAGTTGGCCCGCATTTTAGGCCGACAAGACTTTCGCCTTTGCATGATTGGCACCGCATAAACGGAGCCACTTTCATCGAAGCGGGCCTGCGGAAACGCGCTTGGTTTTATGCTTGGGCGGGAGCCACTGTCGAAGAAGCCTACCGCAAGGAAATGGAAGTGGTACGCCACGCCGTTGGCCTCAGCGATGTATCAAGCCTTGGTAAAATTGATGTGCAGGGCAAAGATGCGTTAGAATTTTTGAATAGGCTCTACGTCAACAATCTTGAGAGCTTGAGCGTGGGTCGCGTGCGCTATGGCGCGATGTTGAATGATGATGGCTTGCTGTTTGATGATGGCACAGTGGCGCGCATCGCTCCCACGCAGTTTTATGTGACGACCACAACGGCCAACGCCGGCGACGTGATGAGTTGGATGGAATTTCTGTTGCAAACGCAGTGGCGGGATTTATCCGTTCATGTCACATCGGTAACCGATGAATTTGGTGCTATGGCGCTCTCTGGCCCCAAGGCGCGTGAAGTTTTGGCGCAGGTTTTTCTCAACGAAGATGTGTCAAACACAGGCTTGGCGCATATGGCCGTGAAGCAATTCAAACTGCAAGATGTTCAAGTGCGGGTGCTGCGCATGTCATTCTCAGGTGAGCTTGGTTATGAACTCCACTGCCCCGCCGCTTACACCCAGGCACTTTGGGAGCGTGTGTTGAAAGCTGGAGAGCCTCAAGGCATCAAGCCTTATGGCCTTGAAGCGCTGGCCGCGTTGCGCATTGAAAAGGGCCACATCGCCTCACCTGAAATGGACAAGCGCGTAAGCCTTGATGATGTGGGCCTTGGCAAAATGGCCTCCAACAAAAAATCATACGTGGGCGAAGTTCTGCGCCACCGTGCGGAATTACAATCACCGCAGCGCCCACGGCTTGTGGGCTTGGAACTGATGGAGCCTGACAAGAAATTACGCGGTGGTGCCATTCTCTTTGCAGCGGATGATAAGGTCACTGGCCATGGCCGCGGCCATGTTACGTCAGTCACTTGGAGCACGGATTTGAATATGATTATCGGGCTTGGCTTTTTCCAAGGCGATATGATTGTTGAAAACCGCGAAATTGTTGCCGTCTTCCCACTTAAAAATGAAACTGTACGCCTGCGCTTGGTGTCACCTCATTTCATTGATCGTGGAGGAACGAGGCTGCATGCTTGACGCCAGATCACCATTGGGGCGAGCCGCTTTTGACGCTGATGGGATTTCCCTTCGTGAAGCGCCGGATTTTACGCTGACACTTTATGCAGGCTCTGCCATCAGTTTGCGCCGTGAAGTGGGCGAAATGCCGGATTTCGGCCACTCACTTCAAGCCAATAGAAATACATTTTTCCGTAACGGCCCTAACCAAGTTCTCGTCCTCGGTCCGGTGATTGAAACGCGAAACTGTGCCGCGACAGCGCTTTCCTCTGGCCGCGCCCGCATTGAAGTGACCGGCCCAAAAGCACCAGTTCTGCTTGGCGCCGTGGCGGCGGTTGATTTTTCACCCGCTGCTTTTGGTGTCAATGCCTTTGCCCAAACCGCAATTCACCACACTCCTGTTCTTATCCATGCTTTGCCAGGTGGTGTTTACCACATCTATGGATTGCGCAGCTTTGCCCAAAACCTATGGGATTGGCTGGTGGATGCAGCGGCAGGATTGCGCTAATCTCACAACTCCACTCATGATTTGAAGGCCCCCATGTCTGAACAAAGCAATGATATCCGCAAAGGCTCCCTCGCTTATCATGAGCAGGGCAGGGCCGGAAAACTTGAAATTCGGGCCACCAAGCCGCTGGCCAACCAGCGTGATCTGGCACTGGCTTATTCGCCCGGTGTTGCGGCGGTGTCCGAAGCTATTCACGCTGATCCATCTTTGGCCGCCAAATATACCGCGCGCGGCAATCTCGTCGGCGTGGTTACCAACGGCACGGCGGTTTTGGGCTTGGGCAATATTGGCCCCTTGGCGGCCAAGCCGGTGATGGAAGGCAAAGCGGTTCTCTTCAAAAAGTTTGCTGACATTGATTGCTTTGATATTGAAGTCTCGCCCACCACGGTGGACGAATTGGTTCACGCCATTGCGGCATTGGAGCCAACCTTCGGCGGCATCAATCTGGAAGATATTAAAGCGCCAGAATGTTTTGAAGTTGAACGCCGCTTGCGCGAGCGCATGAAAATTCCGGTGTTTCATGATGATCAACATGGAACCGCGGTTATCGTAGCCGCTGCTGTCACCAACGCGCTCACTTTGGCAAAAAAGAAAATCGGCAAAGTAAAAATTGTGGCTTCTGGCGCAGGTGCAGCGGCACTGGCCTGTCTCAATCAACTTGTGGCCATTGGGGCCAACCCCAAAAACATTTGGGTCACCGATTTGGAAGGTGTTGTGTTCAAGGGCCGCAATGTGTTGATGGACCCGTGGAAAGAAAAATTCGCGCAGGAAACCAAAGCCCGCACTTTGGCCGAGGTGATTGATGGTACTGATATTTTCTTGGGGCTTTCGGCTGCAGGTGTGTTGAAAGAGGATATGCTAAAGAAGCTGGCCAAAAGCCCGCTCATTCTGGCTTTGGCTAATCCCAATCCAGAGATCATGCCGGAAGTGGCAGCTAAACTTCGCCCCGATGCTTATATCTGCACGGGCCGGTCTGATTATCCCAACCAAGTGAATAATGTTTTGTGCTTTCCTTATATTTTTCGCGGTGCACTTGATGTGGGCGCCACCACCATCAATGAGGAAATGAAACGCGCCGCCATTGAAGCCATCGCAGGCTTGGCGCGTGAAGCTCCATCAGATGTTGTGGCCAGAGCTTACGGCGGCGAGGCGCGGCTGTTCGGCAAAGATCAGTTGATCCCATCACCGTTTGATCCGCGTTTGATTTTGCGCATCGCACCAGCCGTGGCCAAGGCTGCGATGGATACTGGCGTGGCCACCCGCCCCATTGCCGATATGGATGCTTATGCCGACAAGCTGCAACGCTTTGTGTTCAAATCCGGCTTCATCATGCGCGAGATTTATCACATCGCGCGCAAGGCCCCGGTTCGCGTAATCTTTGCTGATGGCGAAGATGAGCGCGTGTTACGTGCTGCGCAGGCCCTGATTGAAGAACAAATGGCCAAGCCCATATTGATCGGCCGTCCGGCAGTGATTGACCAACGCCTGAAGCGCTATGGCCTGTCAATTATACCGGGCAAGGATTTTCAAATCACCAATCCGGAAGATGATCCGCGTTACCGTGATTATGTTCAGAGTTATGTTGATGTGGCGGGCCGCAAGGGCGTGACACTGGACGCCGCACGCGCCTTGGTACGCACCAATACAACCGTGATTGCGGCTCTTGCTTTGCACCGCGGCGATGCTGATGCCATGATCTGCGGTCTTGAAGGGCGCTACCGCTCCAAACTGCGCGTCATTCAAGATATTATCGGCCTTGCGCCTGGCGTGAAAGAATTTTCCGCCATGAGTTTGATGATAACCTCGCGTGGCATTGTGTTTTTGGCCGATACGCATGTGCAACTTCAACCGTCGCCAGAAGCCATCGCCGAAACCGTGAAGCTTTGTGTTGAACATCTAAAACGTTTTGGCATTTCTGCCAAAGTGGCTTTGGTTTCGCATTCCGATTTTGGCGATCATGAATCAGCACCCGCCGCCAAAATGCAAACCGCTCTCGGCCTCATCCGCATGCAACAGCCGAAATTGGAAATTGATGGTGAGATGCGCCTCAACACGGCGCTGATTGAAGAAGTGCGCGAAAAGAAATTGCAACATTCGCAACTGAAAGGTGAAGCCAATCTCTTGGTGATGCCGGATTTGTCCTCCGCCAACATCGCATATCAGGCGATCAAAGTGTTTGGTGACTCTCTGGCTGTGGGCCCAATCTTGCTGGGCACCAGAAAGCCTGCGCATATTCTCACCGGCTCAGTCACGGCGCGCGGCGTGATGAATATTTCTGCTATTGCCGTGGCAGAAGCGAATGGCTTGACCGGGGCTGGAACCAAAAAGTGATCATTCGGCAATTTAAGCCCGGCGATGAAAGCGCCGTTATTGCTTTGTGGAATGAGTGCGGTTTAACCCGGTCGTGGAATGACCCAGCCAAAGACATTGCCTTTGCAATAGATGGCCCATCCTCAACAATTCTTGTGCTTGAGGATGCGCGTAATATTTTGGGCGCAGTAATGGTTGGCCATGATGGCCACCGTGGGGCGCTATATTATTTTGGCGTCGCGCCTTCGCATCAGGGGCAGGGTCTCGCCCGCAAACTCCATGAGGCAGCCGAAAGCTGGTTGCGCCAGAATGGTGTGTGGAAAATTAATCTCTTGGTGCGCGGCGAAAATGAAAAGGTCGCTGCTATCTATGAGGCCATGGGCTATGAGCGCCAAAATGTGCTCAGCCTTGGTAAGAGAATAGACCAATGACGCCACGCCTCAAATCCAGGCTCTGGGTTGAAGCGTTGCTGCGCCGCTGCCAAGGCGAAGGCAAATTCGGCGCTGTGGTGAAATCTGGCGCGGATGAAGCGGGTGCCGTTTATGTCACCATCAATCATCTCAATGGCAGTTATGATTTGTTGGAACCTCCACCCGGCCCATCACATGACGATGAAGGCCAGCGCCAATTCGCCAAATCATTTGCCGCACCTGTGCCTTGGCCTGATGTGCAGCAGCTATTTGACCGCCGACTCAAATCTGACGCTGATCTTTGGCTGGTTGAGATTGAAGATCGCACCGGACTGGCGGATTTAAAAGTAATTTGAGCCTTGCCGCATTAGTGCATTGTTAACCTTAACAGTCTTAGTTTTACGCAACGACTGAGTAAGGCAATCATGAGCAACGTGATTCTACTGGCTGATAGAAATAGTAATCGCACCCCGCGCCAATTGCCTGAGGGTGCAACTGCCGAGATTGTGATTTTTCACGGTGTGAGGATTGAGCGCCTGACTGATGACATGATCGCACAGGCAACACCACGTTCAAGCCGCAGGCTTCCGTCTCTCAACAATCAGGCAACAGCGGCTGAATTGGAATAGGTCTGGCGCCTAATTCGCGTTGCAATTTGTCCGCTTCACTTCATCTTCTAAAGTTTTGCGCTGGGTTTGATCGCGCACCGGAAACCATAATACGGCCAATGCCCGCTCGCCCGGCACTTCGGCATGCCAGCCGCTGTTGGCAATTTTTCCGGCATCGTCAGGATCAGCGTTACTGCGCACCTGTTCAATCAGGCTTTTGGCCTTGGTCAGTTCAACGCTAAATGAGTCTGCGCCTGCTTCCACATCATTGATGTCATAAATTTGCTGGCCAGAGCTGCCGTAAATTGAAAAATTCCAAAAGCTTTGCGGCACATGCGCATCGATTACCACTTTGCCTTTTGAAAGATCAACCAAGCACAGGCCCACAATGTCTTCGGCGGTTGAAGTTGGTAGAAATCCGGCTTGCGTGTCTGGCGTCATCAGGAAAAAGCTATTGGGTTTGTGGGCCGCTACGATGACATTGAGTTTACGTTCAAACGTTAAGCCGGGCGCGTAAAGAATTGTTGCCAAATGCGCGGCAATGCCCGCAAACAAAGCCGTGACCAGCCAGAACATGCGCCCGATCATTCGCAATTCACCTTGGTCAAAACCGGTAGACTGGCAGAGCCTTTTATATTTTGATCATATGGTTCATGCAGTGCCAGTGTCACTTTTACATTGGCTGCATCTGGCATGGCCAACCAGTTTCCCGCGGCCGTGCGGTGCGATAGGGTAATGTTGAGGCGTTCATCGCCGGTGATGATAACATCCGCAGCATTTGTTGAAACTGCATCAGCCATTGCTCCGGCTGGCGCGACCGACACTGCCCACCACCGCGCGGCAGGCGCAGTGCCACTCAACAGATAGGTGCATTCGCCGCGCAATGATTTGCCATCTTCGTCGATATCGCGCGAAAACAACTGGCTATCGTGGGGCGGCGGCAATGCGCCTTGCGCCTTGAAATGGCCCACTGCATAAATTGCGTAAGGATCTTTGGGATTGACCAATTCTTGCTGCCATTTGCTATTGTCCGGCACTGCGACAGTGCCAGCGCGCACTAAAGCTTGAAGGCCGGTAATATAGCCAGCCGCAATACCCGCCACCAAAAATGTTGCGCCGAAAGATAATCTCATGTGGCGGAATACGCCCCCTTAAATTCAAATGCGCTGTGAGCCATACCGCAACCTGTGGCCGAATGAAACAGCCCAACTGATTTATTGGCTTTTCCCGAAAAGCAAATCAAAGAAACTGCGTGAGCGCTGTTGTCTCGGCGCTGAAACTGTGTGGGCTTTGTGCAGCTTCGCGGCATCAACGCCAGATGCAGAAGCACTTGGCGCGGCGCCATCTTGAAACAAATCGAGCATCCCGTTCAAAACGTCGCGTGATTGAGGATCTGCCTGGTCAGCATCATCAGCGATAGCGGCAGTGGCCTCAGCATCAGGTATTGCCGGGCCGGAAGGGGCAGCAGCCAGCACCGGGCCTTGTGTGGCACCAGCAACAATGCCAACCAGCGCTGGGTCATTCAGCGTGGTCAAAGCTGGCTTCCAGCTTGCATCCATTGGCACACCGGGAATGCCGGCAGGCTTCAAGCCAAACTCGGCCACATCCATGATGCGCTTCCAAGCGGGCGCTGGAACAAGGCCACCGGTCACGGCACTTCCTTTGCTCGAATTCATTGAGCTATTATCATCATTGCCCACCCAAACGCCGGTTACGTTATGGGCCGAAAAGCCAATAAACCATGCATCGCGGAAATTGGCATTGGTGCCGGTTTTGCCCGCAACAGGTTCGTAATCCAACTTGGCGCGCGTTGCAGTGCCTTGCATCACCACTTGGTGCATCATGGGAATCAGCTGTTCAACCTTGTTGGCAGGATCAACTTGAGGCGCGTCCTTTTCATTGGCGGCATGGCTGTAAAGCAAATCGCCATTGGGGCGGCGGATTTCCTGCACCGCGTATGGCCTCGCCAATTTGCCATCAGCCGCAATGCTGGAATAGCCGGTTGTCATATCCATCAGGGTGAGAGCGCTGGTGCCAATGGCCATGGTTGGATATTGGTCGATGGGGCTAACGACACCGAGGCGGTGGGCTGTGGCCTCAACATTTTTGCGGCCCACATCCAACATCAATTTCACGGCAACAGTGTTGATGGAATGAGTGAGCGCCACCCATAATGGCACACGGCCGAAAGATTCCGAATCAAAATTATGCACACACCAATCGCCCACGCAAACCGGGCCATCTTCCACAATGGTATCAGGCGTATAACCATGCTCAAGGGCTGTGAGATAAACGAAGGGTTTGAAGGATGAACCCACTTGGCGGCGCGCCGTGATCGCGCGGTTGAACTGGCTGTCTTCATAATTGCGGCCACCCACAATGGCCTTCACTGCGCCGTCTGGTGCCATGGTGATTGATGCGGCCTGTTCAAAGTTGCTTTTCGGACCAATATTATCCACCACATCATCGAGAATGGCCTGCGAAGCATCTTGCAAGCGCTTGTCCATAGTGGTTTTGACTTCCACCACATATTCGCCCTTCAAGTTTTGTCGGTCGAGAACTTCCAGCGCATTTTGATAGGCCCAATCCAAATACCAGTTCGGGCTGGCGAGAATATCCTGCTGGACAATTTGAGCTGGATTACGCTTGGCTTGCAGCAATTCGCCTTGGGTGATGTAGCCTGCATCCAACATGCGGTATAACACCACATCGGTGCGCGCGCGCGAGGCATCCTGATTGGCATGTGGTGCATATTGCGTGGGCGCTTTGAACAGGCCCGCCAGCACCGCTGCTTCGGGCAAATTTATATCGCGCACAGATTTTCCGAAATAGAATTGAGAAGCAGCCTCAACGCCATAGTTGCCACCGCCGAGATAAGAGCGATCCAAATAAAGCTTTAGAATTTCATTTTTGCTCAGGCGCTCTTCTGTCCACAGCGCAAGAAAAGCCTCATGCACTTTGCGCTGATAGGTTTTTTCAGGCGTGAGCAAAAGGTTCTTAACAACTTGTTGCGTGATAGATGAACCACCTTGCTTTGAGCCGCCGCGCGAATTGTGAACAATGGCGCGCAAGGTGCCAACAATGTCGATACCCATATGTTCATAAAACCGCGCATCTTCGGTGGCCAAAACTGCCTTGATTAAAACCGGCGGGAACTCATTGATGGGGATTGAATCATTCTGGCTGATGCCGCGCTTGCCAAGGACTTTGCCATCGGGGTCGGTGAAGGTGATGGCATATTGGCGGCCACGGTTCCAAACATCGCCCGAACTGTCAAAATCCGGCAGCGCATAAGCCAGAAGCCCAAAGGCCACACCCACCAACAAGGTTACACCCTCGCTCATGGCATCAATCAGCAAGCGCTTAATCCCGCCTATGTGGAACCAGCGATACAGCCAAGACGAATAGCCCGAAACCCAACCGCGCAACGCTGCCCAAGTTTCATAAACAGCTGTACTGACAATAGAATCAGCCGTCCATATCAGGCGGTAAAACCAGTTATTGGTGGGAAGTTTGGCCACAAGGAATTCCGTTTCGAGATGGGTTAGCCCTAGAGTGGCTTTGAAGCAAGTTTAAGGCCGGAACTTCGGGTTAACTATGAGATATACGTGAAACTGCGGCCCGAAGATCATTCTCTGTCACAACATTTTGATTCTTCACATGAATTGGCAATCCGTGGTAAGCCTTGGGGCATGTCTGAAGCGTTCTGGAAAACCAAATCTCTTGCTGAAATGTCTAAGACCGAATGGGAAAGTCTGTGTGATGGCTGTGGCCGTTGTTGCCTCAACAAACTCGAAGACGAAGACACTGGCCGTTTTCTTTACACCAAGGCTGCTTGCAAATTGCTCGATCTGAAAACCTGTCAGTGTACGGATTATAACAACCGACATGCGCGCGTGCCAGATTGCATTGCACTGACCCCCAAAAATGTGAGCGAGTTGGGTTGGCTGCCGGAGTCTTGCGCTTACCGCCGCCTTGATGAAGGGCTTGGCCTTTCCTGGTGGCACCCGCTGGTGTCAGGTTCACCCGACACTGNNGCGGGGATCAGCGTGGTGGGAATTGCCTATTCCGAAAAGGGCATCATGGTGGATGAGTTGGTTGACCATTTGTGGAAATTGCCCAAAGCAAAACGTAAAGAGGCCAAACACAAAAATTCTAAGTAGGTTTTTTTACAAGCGGCAAGGCGGATAGCACCACATCGTCGATGCCTTTGCCGCCACCATCAACATAAGCCAACAGCGCCTTTCGCATAGGTGGTTCCCAATAGCCATTGATATGCGTGGCGATATCTTTCTTCGCTTGTTCCGGCCCATAGGCTTTAAAAAATGCGCCGATCTGATTGGCCATGCGGATTATGTCGTCATTTTGCATCGAAAATCATCACTCCGTCTTTTGCCAAAGCTGCAAGCTGAACGCCTGACTGTTTAGCGAGTTTCAACGCCAGTGTGGTGGGTGCTGATATTGTGGCCAGCGCACCAATACCAACGCGCGCGCATTTTTGCACCAGTTCAAATGAACAACGCGATGACATTAAAACAAAACCATCTTCCGGCTTAAGCATTTGCCGCGCCATTGCACCGATCAATTTATCCAGCGCGTTGTGACGGCCTACATCTTCTTGTGCTGTAATGATGTTTCCATTTGCGCTGCAAAAAGCTGCCGCATGAACGCTGCGATTAATGGCAAACATCGGCTGGTGAGCGGGCAGGGTGGCAAAGGCTTTGGCAATAGCGCCTGCGTTGAATTGCACAGGTCTTACTTTTGAAGCGGGCATTCTGATGGCATCTTCCAATTCTGTGATGCCGCATAAGCCACAACCAACGCGGCCCTCGAGCGAACGTGAAACCATCCGCTCACGGAGCAATTTGTCTTCGCCAACTGCAACATCAACTGAAACACCTTCTGGCTGCTTCATCGCTAAAACATTTTTCACTTGGGTGTGGTGCGCCACTAGCCCTTCGGATAAAACAAAGCCCAGCACAAAATTTTCCAGATCGGCAGGCGTGGCCATCATCACTGCATAACTTTTTGAATTGAGCAGAATGGCAACCGGAACTTCCTCCGCAAGAGCCCAAGTGATTGGCGCACCGTTGAGTTGGCCAGTGGCTTCTGCCAAAGATTTCACTCCGCCGCCACACGCTTGTTATGTTCTTCGCGTTCTTCCCATTCCTTCTGCCATTCGCTTGGCCGGTTGGAAGGATTTACCTGAACCGCGGTTACTTTATATTCTGGGCAACTCGTGGCCCAATCGGAATACTCAGTGGTGATCACATTCGCACCAGTCACCGGATGATGGAAAGTTGTGTAAACCACACCGGGTGGAACCCGCTCGGTGATCTCGGCGCGCAAAGTCGTGCCGCCAATGCGGCTGGTGAGAGAAACCATAGCTCCATCTTTAATGCCGCGAAGTTCTGCATCGCTTGGATGGATTTCTAACAAATCCTCTGGGTGCCATATCGAATTTTCAGTGCGCCGCGTTTGCGCGCCCACATTATATTGCGACAGAATGCGCCCCGTTGTGAGGATCAATGGGAAGTCACGGTTTGCCCGTTCAGGTGTGGCCACATATTCGGTCAACATAAAACGGCCAGACCCGCGCACAAATTTGCCGACATGCATTGTTGGCGTGCCGTTAGGTGCGCCGTCATTGCAAGGCCATTGGATTGAACCCAACGCATCCAGCTTCGCAAAAGATACGCCCGCAAAAGTGGGTGTGACCAAAGCAATCTCGTCCATAATTTCTGCAGCAGTTTCATAATGCATTTCATAGCCCATGGCTTGGGCGAGCTCGCTCACCACTTCCCACTCTTGCTTGCCTTGCATGGGTGCCTTCACCGGCCGCACGCGGTTGATGCGCCGTTCAGCATTGGTGAAGGTTCCATCTTTCTCAAGGAAAGATGTGCCCGGCAAAAACACATGGGCAAAGGCGGCGGTTTCATTCAGAAACAAATCTTGCACCACAAGGCATTCTAAATTTTCCAATGCCGCAGTCACGTGTTTGGTGTTGGGGTCGCTCTGGGCAATGTCTTCGCCTTGCACGAACAGGCCCTTGAACTCGCCCTCAACAGCAGCAGCAAACATGTTCGGAATGCGAAGGCCCGGCTCACTATCCAGCGAAGTGTGCCAGACTTCTTCAAACACTTGGCGCACCGCATTGTCTGATATGTGTCGATAGCCTGTCAGCTCATGGGGGAATGAACCCATATCGCAAGACCCTTGCACATTGTTTTGGCCACGCAGCGGATTAACGCCAACACCCTCGCGGCCAATGTTGCCGGTCAGCATCGCCAGGTTTGCCATGCCCATCACCATGGTAGAGCCTTGGCTGTGTTCGGTGACACCTAGGCCATAATAAATCGCACCATTTCCAGCCGCTGCAAAAAGCCTAGCGGCTTTGCGCAGTTCATCAGCCGGCACTTGCGTTTCGGCTTCCAGCGCTTCAGGTGAATGGATTGGTTGACGGATGAACTCCATCCAGCGATTAAATTCCGTGAGATCACAGCGCTCATCAATGAATTTCTGATCTTGCAAACCTTCGGTGAGGATCACGTGAGCCAGAGCATTGATCACCGCCACATTGGTGCCGGGGCGCAATTGCAAATGATGTGTCGCCGCAACATGTGGCGAGCGCACCGATTCCGTTTGGCGCGGATCAATCACAATCAATTTTGCACCAGCGCGCAAACGCTTTTTCATGCGTGAAGCAAACACCGGATGGGCCACACTTGGATTGGCGCCGATGATCACAATCACATCGGCCTCGGCCACCGATTTGAAGCCTTGCGTTCCTGCAGAGGTACCAAAGGTTTTAGACAAGCCATAGCCAGTGGGCGAATGGCAGACGCGTGCGCAAGTATCGGTGTTATTATTCTTGAACGCGGCGCGGATCATTTTCTGCACCACGTAAACTTCTTCATTCGTACAGCGCGAAGATGTAATGCCGCCGATGGAATTGCGGCCATATTTTTGTTGAATGGATTTAAAACGATTAGCGGCAAAGCCAATGGCTTCTTCCCACGAAACTTCCTTCCATGGATCAGTGATCTTGTCGCGCAGCATTGGCTTCAACATGCGGTCTTTATGCGTGGCATAGCCCCAAGCGAAGCGGCCTTTAACACATGAGTGGCCTTCATTGGCGCCGCCATCTTTATAGGGCACCATGCGCACAACATCCTCGCCTTTCATCTCTGCTTTGAATGAACAGCCAACACCGCAATAAGCACAAGTAGTGATGACCGTATGTTCAGGCTGGCCTTTGGCGATAACGGTTTTCTCGGTGAGCGATGCTGTCGGGCAAGCTTGCACGCAAGCACCGCAAGACACACATTCTGAATCCATGAAACCTTCATCCATGCCAGCAGAAACATGGCTATCAAAACCACGCCCATCGATGGTGAGTGCGAAGGTGCCTTGCACTTCTTCGCAGGCGCGCACGCAGCGCGAGCACACAATGCATTTGGCGGAATCGAAAGTGAAATAGGGATTGGATTCATCTTTGGCTTGGAACCGGAAGTTTTCTTGGCCATCATGCTTTTTGAAAACGTGATTCTCGCCTTCATAACCATAACGCACATCACGCAGGCCAACAGCGCCTGCCATGTCTTGTAATTCGCAATCACCATTGGCCGCACAAGTGAGGCAATCCAAAGGATGATCGGAAATGTAAAGTTCCATAACACCTTTGCGCAATTTATTGAGGCGGTCGTTCTCGGTGTGAACTTTGATCCCCTGCGCCACTGGCGTGGTGCAAGATGCCGGTGTTCCCTTGCGGCCTTCAATTTCCACAAGGCATAGACGACAAGAGCCGAAACTCTTCACTGAATCTGTGGCGCAGAGTTTTGGAATCTTGGTGCCAAGCTCCATCGCGGCGCGCATGATCGATGTGCCTTCCGGCACCGTCACTTCATGGCCATCGATTTCCAGCGTGACCATTTTTGTGGCTTCAGATAGTGGCGTGCCGAAATCGGGTTCTTTTATAAGCATGTTCGCTTCTCTATTCCGCTGCCAATTTCTTTTGCTTCGGCAGTCCGAAATCTTGTGGAAATTTTGTTAAAGCACTCATCACTGGCATGGGCGTCAAGCCACCCATAGCACAAAGCGAGCCATCGGTCATTGTCGTGCAAAGATCCTCCAACAATGCGGCATTTGTTTGGGCCTCAACGCCCGCAACGATTTTATCGATCACTTCCACGCCTCTGACCGAACCAATGCGGCAGGGTGTGCATTTGCCGCAAGATTCAATGGCGCAGAATTCCATGGCAAAGCGCGCTTGCTGGGCCATATCCACTGAAGCATCGAATACCACGATGCCGCCGTGGCCGAGCATCGCACCCTTGGCGGCCAGTGTTTCATAGTCCATCTTGATTTCGAGTTCGTCTGCTGAAAGATAAGCACCCAGCGGCCCGCCCACTTGAACGGCGCGCAAAGGCTTGCCCATATAAGGGCCGCCGCCAAATCCTTCGACAAGTTCGCGCAGGGTGACACCAAAAGCTTTTTCTACAATCCCGCCTTGGTTGAGATTGCCACCCAGTTGGAACGGCATGGTGCCACGCGAACGGCCCATGCCAAAATCTTGATAAGCCTTCGCACCCTTCGCCATAATGAAGGGGACAGCAGCGAATGAAAGAACATTGTTTATAATGGTAGGTTTTCCAAACAGACCTTCAAGGGCTGGAATTGGCGGCTTGGCCCGCACCACGCCGCGCCTGCCTTCAAGGGATTCCAACATTGCAGTCTCTTCGCCGCAAATATAAGCACCACCACCGCGACGCACTTCGAGTGTGAAAGATTTATCCGTGTGCTGAATATTTGCGCCTAGCCAACCCGCTTTTGTGGCAATGGCAATCGCCTCTTTCATGGTGGCTATGGCATAAGGATATTCCGAGCGTATATAGATGAAGCCTTTGCTGGCCCCGCTGGCGATGCCCGCGATCATCATGCCTTCGATTAGCATGAAGGGATCACCCTCCATCACCATGCGGTCTGCGAAAGTTCCTGAGTCACCTTCGTCAGCATTGCAGCAGATGTACTTTTGATCGGCCTTCGCTTCCACCACAGTTTTCCATTTGATACCGGTTAGAAAGCCAGCGCCGCCGCGTCCCCTCAAACCAGAGTCTGTAACCTCCTTGACGATCTCAGCGCCCGAAAGTGTGAGTGCTTTTTTGAGTCCAACAAAGCCACCGTGGCTTATGTAATCATCAAGCGAAACTGGATCAGTGATCCCAGCGCGCGCAAATGTNNGTGTCTGATCTGTACACTGAGCTTCTTGGCCTTGGCTTCTTTGGCAATGGCTTCGGCCACTTCATCGGCACCCAATGCTTTGGCCAACATATCGCGTGGGATAAAAACTTTCACCATTACGCCAGCTCCTTCACCAGAGCTTTGACTTTGTCGGGCTTGATCGCGGCTTTTGGTTTACCATCAATCAACGCCGCTGGGCCCATGGGGCAAAGGCCGAGACAATAGACCGCCTCCAAAGTGATCTTGCCATCTTTCGTCGTTTCTCCCAGTTTTATCTTGAGAGCTTTTTCCAACGCTGCAATAACTTCAAATCCGCCAGCACTTTGGCAAGCCTCAGCGCGGCAAATTTTTATCACATACTGGCCTTGTGGATTGAGATGAAAGTCGTGATAAAAAGTCACCACGCCATAAACTTCGGCCCGCGAAAGATTAAGCGCTTCGGCAATGACGGGCAGGGTGCTTTCGGGCACATGGCCTAGTTTGTTTTGAATATCGTATAAAATCTCAATCAAGGCATCAGGCCTATTGCCATAAGCCAGGCAAATTTCCTCTACGTCAGAAGTGACTGTTGCTTGAGGAAGAGAGTGTGACATGATCAATAATACCGCAAATAGTGGCTTAAGGCGTGTTTAAAAAATATATTCCGCTAATAGGAAAAAAGAGATTGACACCGAGCGGTGACTAGCATCTCGTGAGTTGGATTACGCTCATCGTGGAAACAATTTTGGCGCTGGCCAAGGCTATCGGCCTTGCGCTCAGCGCCAAGCAAGTTGCGAATGAGCGTAGCGCTGGCGCTACTGAGCAGCGTGTTGAGGATTTGTCACGTGAAGCAAACCGTATTGATAAAGCCACGCGTGCTGGCCTTGCTGTTGGCCCCGCTGATAGCAAGTTGCCAGACCCGAATGACCGTGACGCCACCGATTGAGCCCTTGGTGTGTAGCCAATGGCTGCCTCTCAGTTATGGCTCACACCACGATAGCCAAGAGACCATTGATGGCATCCGCCGCGCCAATGCCAAGCGAAACGCCTATTGTAACTAGTTGTTCATATGCGGTTCAGCTTCGCCGTGCTATTCCACGCATCAAGGAAAGGCATGGCTTTTGGTATGTTAAAATCTACGATTTTGGCACTGTTTTTATTGGTTTCGGGCGCAACTATTGCTGTGGCCGACGATCCATCACGCTGGCCAATTAAGCCCACGCAAGCCGCACTTATCGCTCAGCGCTCGGTGCCGGGCGCAGTTGTGCTGAATGTCAGGCCCTTGCCGGGTGGCCAATATGTTGTAACCTTGCGCGCTGGCAATAACGTGCTGCGCGTGACGGTTAACGCCATGAGCGGCGCGGTGAACTGAATTGCCGCAACTTTGGATTTAAGGGCTACATATGCGCATTTTGGTGGTGGAAGATGATAAAGACCTGAACCGCCAACTCGTCGAGGCCTTGCTTCAAAAAGGTTATGTGGTTGATAAAGCCTTTGACGGCGAGGAAGGCCATTTTCTAGGCGACACCGAGCCCTATGATGCCATTGTTCTTGATCTTGGTCTGCCGGTACTGGACGGCGTAAGCGTGCTTTCCAAATGGCGGCGCGCCGGGCGTAAAACGCCCGTGCTGATCCTCACCGCGCGCGATCGCTGGAGCGACAAGGTGGCGGGATT
>PLXI01000111.1 GCA_003151375.1 Hyphomicrobiales bacterium | reverse complement strand
ATTTATTTTCGGCTGCCATCTGTCACGGCATCAATGATACGATGCAAGCGGTTTTGCTGTCGATCTATCCCCTGCTGCATCAGAACTATGCATTGAGTTTTGCACAAATCGGCCTGATCACTTTGGTCTACCAAGTGACCGCCTCGATCTTGCAGCCGGTTTTCGGGATCTTCACCGACAAATATCCGTTACCCTATGTCTTGCCTTTGGCTCCGGTGAGCACATTGGCTGGCTTGTTGCTTCTTTCAATGGCTACGTCTTACTCAGGCATTCTATTGGCCGCAGCAATGATCGGTATTGGTTCATCGCTGTTTCACCCCGAGGCATCGCGCGTGGCGAGGCTTTCGTCGGGTGGTCGGTTTGGTTTTGCTCAATCGGTTTTCCAAGTGGGTGGCAATACTGGCAGTGCCATTGGCCCGTTGCTCACCGCGCTGATCGTTTTGCCACGCGGCCAATGGGCTATTGCGTGGATTGCACCACTTGCAGTTTTGGCCTTTGTGCTGTTGAGTTTTGTGGGGCGCTGGTATGCGGCGTGGCTCAAGGATCACGTGCGCAAGGCGGCCGTGAAGGCCCATGCGCGCATCTTCAACCGCAACCAAGTGATCTTGGCTCTCACCGTGTTGTTGATCCTGATGTTTTCCAAGTTCATTTACCTGACCAGCTTGCAGGTGTTTTTCAGCTTTTACCTGATCGGGCATTTTGGCGTTACCCAGCAGCAAACGCAGATCTATCTTTTCATAATGCTTGGCGCCCAAGCGCTGGGCACGTTCCTCGGTGGCCCGATCAGTGACCGGATTGGCACCAAATCGGTGATTTGGCTCTCCATCTTGGGTGCTTTGCCCTTTACGCTGGCGCTGCCCTACACCAATTTGTTTTGGACAGTCGTGCTTACCGTGCCGATTGGTCTTATCATTTCCTCCGCCTTCTCGGCCATGGTGGTTTATGCGCAGGAATTACTGCCCGGCCGTGTGGGAATGATCTCTGGTCTGTTCTTTGGTCTGGCTTTCGGCTTAGGCGGCTTAGGAGCAGCGGCCTTGGGCGTGCTGGCGGACGCAACGAGCATTGATTTTGTGTTCCGCATCTGTGCCTTCCTGCCGGCATTAGGCATTCTTGCGATGCTTCTTCCTAAAGGTGACAAAGTGCCTGCCGCTGCCTAAAACGCGGCCATGAACAATTTACGATTCTTTCTGGTTGCACCCAAAGATGCAATCCTTGCTGATGTGATCGCCTGCGCCAAAGCCGCCGTCTCGGCAGGGGATTGCGCTTCCATTGTGATCTATGAAAACGCCACTGCGCAAGATGTATCTGTGTTGCAAGAGCTGGGTCTCGCCGTTCTTTTGGCGGATGTGGAGCCTCGCATTGTTTCGCGCCTCAAGGCTGATGGTTTGCATGTGACGAGTTCTGAATTCAACTTACTTGATCTGCGCATGTCGCTGACGAAAGATACGATGGTTGGGCTAGATTGCGGTACCTCACGCCACGCGGCGATGGAAGCCTCAGAGCAGGGGGCCGATTATGTGGCGTTCCATCAGAAGGCACAAATCACTGGTGAGCCATTGGTGAAATGGTGGAATGAGTTGGCCGAAATACCCGCCGTTCCGTTGGATGCTGCAACGCTGGAAGAAGCCACAATTTTGGCTAAACATTCCGATTTTATTCGCCCCTCTGACGCGATGTGGCAAAATGCCGAAGCCGCAACGCGGATCATCACGGAGTTAAGTTTAAAACTGAAATGAAGCGACTTGCTTTCATCTTTTTTCTCGCCCTTTGTGCGCCAGCATTTGCGCAAGAGCCTGGGATTGATCAGGCTCTGGCTCTGTACCAACAAAACAATTTTGTAGAAGCCAAGAAGATCGCCGATGGTTTTGCCACCAAAGGTGATCCCAAAGCATTCCTTTTGCTCGGCAACATGGCGCAAAAAGGCCTGGGCCAAGAAGTGGATTTGCAGCAAGCGCAAATCTGGTTTCAGAAAGGCGCCGGTGCAGGCGACGCTGATAATGAATTTGCCCTCGCCATGTTGTTGCTCACAGGCACTGGCCAAAAGCCGCTGGTGGTTGACGCAGCACCTTGGCTGCAAAAGGCCGCAGAATCCGGCAATGTAAAAGCCCAATATAATTTGGGCCTGTATTATGCGGGCATTTATGGCACGGAAAGCGATTGGCCCAATGCCGCAAAATGGTTCAAGGCCGCAGCTGATAAAGGCAATCCGCGGGGGCAATATAATTTGGCGCTGCTTTATCTCGATGGCAAAGGCGTGGACAAAGACCCGATCACAGCGGGAGATTTGTTCTCCAAGGCCGCCGTGCAAGGCCTGCCTGAAGCTGCGCTTGAATATGGCGTTATGGTTTACCGCGGTGACGGAGTGCAGAAAGACCCGGTCATTGGCATAAAATGGCTGAAGGTTGCAGCAGAGCACGGCAACCCCATAGCACAGAACCGTTTGGCGCGTGTTCTTGCCTTGGGCATACCGGGCGTTGATAAAGACCCGATTGAAGCAATGAAATGGAATTTTCTGGCCAGAGCCGCAGGGCGCGGCGATGTGGAATTGGACACCGCCACCGAGCATGCTGATCCCACCTTGGTGAACCAAGCCAAAGCGCTGGCTGAGGCTTTCAAGCCTATGGCTGATCCAACGGCAGAGTAGCCTTGGCCATCAAAGCCTGCTAAGGCCGCGCAATCTTCCAACAAGTTGAGTATCGCCCCAGTGTCCACTCCCATTATGACTGTCATGATCGCCGCCATCCGCAAAGCCGCCCGTGGTGTGCAGCGTGATTATGGTGAAGTCTCAGGCTTGCAAGTTTCGGTGAAGGGGCCAGCTGATTTTGTCACCAATTCTGACAAAAAGGCTGAGAAGGTTTTGCGTGAAGAATTGAAACTGGCGCGCCCAACTTACGGCTTCCTTGGCGAAGAGGGCGGTGAGACCAAGGGCCAAGACCCCGATCATCGTTGGA
>PLXI01000057.1 GCA_003151375.1 Hyphomicrobiales bacterium | reverse complement strand
ACGGCTGTATGACGATCCGGAAGAGATGACGGGGTGGGCGAGGGCGGCATTGGCGGCGGCGCAGCGCGCGGCACTTCGCAAGCGTCCCAAGGTGCGCAAGCCGGCGAAGAAAGTGGCGAAGAAGAAGACAGCTTCACGCGTCGTCCCGGCCAAGCGCTCTTCGCGCGCGAGCCGGGACCGATAACGACCGGCGTCAATTGTTGCTACAGGCCTCGACCACGCTGCCGAAACGAGACGGCACGGCGTATGGGTTCCGGCGTTCGCCGGGACGACTCGCAGAGGCGGTCGTCAGGCGACCTCACTGTGGTTCTCGGCGGCGTATTCCGGATCGACTTCGCAGATGACGCGGTTGCGGCCGTTGCGTTTGGCGGCGTAGAGGCAGGCGTCCGCGCGTTCGATCAGCGAATCGGTATCGTCGCCCGGCTTCAGCATCGAAACGCCGACCGAGATGGTAACGCGGCCGAGAATTTCGCCGGTGGATTTTTTCTTCAATTCCTTCGCCATGACAGCGCGGCGGATGTGATCGGCGACCGTCAGCGCCTGGCGGAGCGCGGTGTTGGGCAGCACAACCGCGAATTCCTCGCCGCCGTAGCGGGCGGTGATGTCCTGGCCCTTGATGGTCTGTTTCAGCGACATGCCGACCAGCCGCAGCACCTGATCGCCGGTGAGATGGCCATAGGAGTCGTTGAACGACTTGAAGTGGTCGATGTCGAACATCAACAGTGAAAGCGGCTCGCCGTTCGCCAGCGCAGTCTGGACGGCCGCCTCGATCGAGCGGTCGAAATATTTGCGGTTGCCGAGGCCGGTGAGCGGATCGGTCAGGCTCTCGGCTCTGATCGCCTCAAGGCTCTGCTGCAGATTGCTGATCTGGGATTTTGACAGCGTCAGCCGGTCTTCGAGCGCCTTGTTGGTTTCGCGCATCTCGCGGGTGGATTGCACCAGCGTCTCGACGATCACTTTGACTTCGTCGCTGTTATGCGCGACCGAGAGCTTTTGCGCCGCGCCGGCCAGGCTGTTGTCATAGCTCGCCGACATTCCAAGGGCGTCGCTGATCAGCGTCATCACGTCGTCGATTTCGCCGATCACGCGCGCGCCGACCTTGTCGATCCGGTCGTTGATCTTGATCTGGGAAAGATAGGTCTCGTAGATCTGCTCGAGGTCGGACTCGGTCAGCTTGCCGTTGCGCGCCAGCGTCTCGTTGATGATCTTGTTGAGCGGTGAATTGTATCCGGTGGCGTAGACGTACCAGATTTCATAATTGCGGGGGATGGCGGTTTGACGAAGCGATTTGATCTGGCCGAGCGCTACTTCGGCGAAGGCCATCGTGCGTTCGTGTTCGTCGAGCACCTTGATCACCGATGTCCCCAATAGCGGGCAGCGCCGCCCGTCTTCGCAGCAATAATTAAAATTATCGCCGCCAAGTTAAATGAGGAGAATGAACGACCGGTAAACGGCTTCCCGTTGGTCTTCGCGGCTGCGAGATTCGAATGCTCAGACGCGGGCGCGGACCGGCCGCAACAGGAACGCCGGAAGATGCGAGTGATCGGCCGGCTCCGATGCCGGATCGCGTGGCGCCTGCGGCGCCTCGGCGCGACCGATCGAAGGCGTGCGCGAGGCCGGGGGCGGGACCGGCGGCGTGAACGCAGCTACCGGTACCTGCGGCTGCTGCTGCGGCGGTGGGCTGGAGCCGCGGCCGCCGCCTGAGCGTCGGGGTTCGTGCTCACGGCGCGGCTTGCGGCCTCCGCGTGAACCTTCTCTTGAACCTTCTCTTGCACCGTCGCGCGAGCCTTCTCGCCCACGCGATTGGCGCGGCTGCTCGGGTTGGCCGCTGGACGGCGCCGCCGGGCCGTCGACAGCATGGACCTCGACGCCGCTGTCGACGCGGGGAATGGTTTGCCCGATCAGCTTTTCAATCGCGAGCATGGATTTTTGATCAAGCGAGGTGACGAGGGAGATCGCGGTGCCGGCGCGNNGGAATGTCGAGGCCGCGGGCGGCGACGTCGGAGGCCACCAGCAGCGGAATTTCGCCCTTGCGGAATTGATCGAGGGCCGCGGTGCGCGCCGACTGATCCATGTCGCCGTGCAGGGCGCCGACGGCAAAGCCGTGTTTCTGCAGCGATTTGTACAACAGCGCCACTTCGCGCTTGCGGTTGCAGAAGATGATCGCGTTCTGGAGGTCCTTGGCGTCGTGCAGCAGGCGCCGCAGCGTGTCGCGTTTCTCGTGCGGCTCGCGGCCAACCGCGACCTGAAACTGGGCCACGCCCTCGGCGGTGGTCGCCGGCCTGGAAACTTCGATCTTCTCGGGATTGTGCAGGAAGGTTTCGGTGATGCGGCGGATTTCGGGTGGCATGGTCGCGGTGAAGAACAGCGTCTGCCTGGTAAACGGGATCATCTTGCAGATGCGCTCGATGTCCGGAATGAAACCCATGTCCAGCATGCGGTCAGCTTCGTCCATGATCAATATTTCCAAACGCGAAAAGTCGATACGACCGCGCTCGATATGGTCGATCAAACGACCCGGTGTTGCCACCAGAATGTCGACCGGGTTGGAGAGCAATTTGTTTTGCAGCGGGTAGGGCATACCGCCCAAGATGCTGACCACTTTTACGCGCGTGTTTTTGCCGTATTTGGTGGCTGCATCGGAGACTTGTTGTGCCAACTCGCGGGTAGGTGTCAGTACCAATACGCGCGGACCTTTGCTGCGAACAGCGGAAGGCTCGGCGATGCGGTGCAGGGCAGGCAAAATGAAAGCAGCAGTTTTACCAGTGCCTGTCTGGGCAGAGGCCATCAGGTCGTGCCCGGCCATGATAGTAGGGATCGCTTCGGCTTGAATAGGCGTAGGAATCGTGTAGCCGGATTCTTCTACCGCCTTGAGAATAGAGGGGTTTAAGCCCAGAGTGGCAAATGTTACAGTTGGAGCAATAGCTTCAGTTGGGGCAACAGCGTTTTCAGCCGTTGTTGGGGTAACAGCGTTTGTGTTTTCTATGGACACGTTTTTTCCTTACAATAAAAGTAACAGCGCATGCGTGGCGCAATAATGGCCACACAATGAAATTCAGTAGGAGTGATAAAGCTCTACCGGCGCAAAACATCGTCGCTAACCGGTAAGACAGGACGCATCAGAACGACAATTATGTCGGAGACGCTAGGGGTCAGGAAACGATGAACTAAGCGCTGCACGTACATCGCAGCGAGGCGCGCATTATAGGTAAATATTTTCGAAAAGCAAGGAGTATTTTTTGGCGATGGGATTATCGACGGGATAACCATTATTGTATTGTGAAACTTCGATGACATAGAGGGAGTACGACTTTGTCTTCTGATACAATCGCGTCATATATTAAAGTATTAAAGAGTGGCTATTCCTAAATACAAGTAAAAGCGTGGGGGGAAAGAATGTCTCAGAAAGATAAATCACGTTTTGTCAGCTTGATGACGAAAAATGCGTACGCCATGATACTGGCCGGAGGACGTGGTAGCCGTTTATATCAGTTGACAGATTGGCGTGCAAAACCGGCGGTTCCTTTCGGGGGCAAGTTCCGCATCATCGATTTCGTGCTGTCTAATTGTGTTAACTCCGGCATCCGCCGCATCGGTGTGGCGACACAATACAAATCGCATAGTTTGCTGCAGCATATCCAGCGCGGCTGGAGTTTCTTGAATGGTAAATTCGGCGAATTTATTGATGTTTTGCCTGCCCAGCAATGGATGCAGGAATCGTGGTACACGGGCACTGCGGATGCCGTGTTCCAAAACTTGGATATCTTGCGCGACACCGATCCAGAATATGTGTTGATTTTGGCGGGTGATCACGTTTACAAGATGGACTACGGCAAATTGATGGCTTTTCATGTTGAGAAAAATGCCGATATGACTGTTGCCTGTATAGAAGTGCCTATCGGTGAGGCGAAGGCGTTTGGGGTAATGGGAGTGAATGCCGAGACGAGGGTGGTTAGTTTTACTGAAAAGCCGGCGAATCCGCCGTCGATTCCTGGCAAGCCAGAACTCGCTTTGGCAAGCATGGGTATCTATGTGTTCAACACCAAATTTTTGTGTGAGCAACTGATTCGAGATGCAGATGACCCTACCTCAACCCACGATTTTGGCAAGGACATCATTCCGTGGATTGTGAAACATGGAAAAGCTGTAGCGCATCGTTTTGCAAAATCCTGTGTGCGTTCAAATCTCGAACGCGAACCCTATTGGCGCGATGTTGGAACAGTGGACGCTTATTGGGAAGCCAATCTTGATCTGTGTGATACCTTACCATCGCTTGATCTTTATTCACAAGAATGGCCGATATGGACTTATTCAGAAGTCTCTCCGCCTGCTAAGTTTGTGCATGATGACAATACAAGGCGTGGGTCGGCGGTTTCCTCACTCGTCTCCGGCGGCTGTATTGTGTCAGGCGGTCATGTGCGACGCAGTCTATTGTTCACTGGCGTTCATGTGCATTCTTATACCAAGGTAGAAGAGGCCGTTATCATGCCCTATGTCGATATTGGGCAATACGCCAGGCTTTCAAAAGTGGTGATTGATCGCGGTGTGAGAATTCCCAACGGCTTAGTGGTGGGCGATGATCCGGTGCTTGATGCCAAGCGCTTTCGGCGCACTGATTCGGGCATCTGCCTGATCACTCAACCGATGATTGACGCCCTGCCCGCTAAATAGAAAATCCGCGCCATGAAGATCCTTGCCGTTACCTCTGAGCTCTATCCGCTGATAAAAACCGGCGGGTTGGCGGATGTTGCAGGAGCGTTGCCCGCAGCATTGGCGCCTGAGGGGCTTAATGTCATCACGCTGGTGCCGGGCTATCCGGTGGTGATCAAGGGGCTTACTGACACACAAGTTGTACAGCGCTTTGAAGATTTGCAGGGCGGTGCTGCCAAAGTGATTGCGGGCAAAGCCTATGGCTTGGATCTTTTAGTGCTCGATGCGCCACATTTATTTGGGCGTGGTGGTAACCCATATCTAGGCTCTGACGGCAAAGATTGGCCAGACAATGGACAACGCTTCGGGGCCTTATCGCAAGTGGCTGCACTATTGGGACGCGAACAGGGTTTCGACGCGTTACATTTGCATGACTGGCAAGCGGCACTGGCCGCAGCCTATGTGAAATTCATTGGTGGTCCGCCATGTATTGTCACTATCCATAATCTCGCTTTTCAAGGCAATTTTCCGGCTTCACTTTTTCCCAGCCTCGGCCTGCCCGATAGCGCGTTCTCAGTTGAGGGCGTGGAATACTACGGCGGTGTTGGCTTCTTAAAAGCGGGTCTTGCACTTGCTAACGCCATCACCACCGTCAGCCCAACTTATGCGCGCGAAATTCAGACGGTTCAGGACGGCATGGGGCTAGACGGATTATTGCGCCACCGTGCATCAGTTTTGCATGGCATTTTAAACGGCATAGACACTGATGTGTGGAACCCAGCCACTGATATAAGCTTGGCCAAAACCTTCAGCCCAAAATCAATGGCAGAGCGCACAGAAAATAAACGCGCCGTTGAAAAAAAGTTCGGCTTGGAAACTGGCAATGGCCCACTGTTTTGCATCGTCAGTAGGCTAACGGGCCAGAAGGGCATGGACCTCGTGTTAGCAACCACTGACCGCATTGTTGCGCGCGGTGGGCGACTTGCCGTGTTGGGCTCTGGCGAAGCAACACTTGAGGCAGGCTTTCGTGCGGCGGCAGCGCGTCACAAAGGCCGCATTGGTATGAGCACTGCCTATGATGAAAACTTATCTCATCTCATGCAAGCTGGGTCTGATTGTATTGTCATTCCCTCGCGCTTTGAGCCTTGTGGCCTCACCCAGCTTTACGGTTTACGCTATGGCTGCGTGCCATTAGTGTCGCGTGTTGGCGGATTGGCCGATACTGTAATTGACGCCAATGATGCTGCCCTTGCTGCAGGAGCAGCAACCGGCTTAGTGTTTTCACCCGTGACATTAGAGGCCTTGGAACACGCTATTGACCGCGCATTTGCATTATACGCCGACCCCATCGCTTGGCGCGGATTGCAAAACACCGGCATGAAAGGCCAATTGGGTTGGGGCCGCAGTGCCGCGCGTTATGCCAAATTGTTTCGTTCTCTCAAGGTGAAATCATGATTGTAAAAACCAAACCTTTCGATGGGCAAAAACCCGGCACTTCGGGACTTCGTAAAAAAGTTACGGTGTTCCAACAACCGCATTATGCCGAGAATTTCATTCAATCGGTGTTCGATGCGCTTACGGGTTTTGCCGGCAAGGCCTTGGTGCTGGGCGGAGATGGACGATTTTACAATAAAGAAGTGATTCAAATTGCCATTCGCATGGCCGCTGCCAATGGTTTTGGCAAAGTGATTGTGGGCCAAGACGGTTTGCTTTCAACCCCTGCGACTTCAAACATCATTCGCAAGTATCAGGCCTTTGGCGGTTTTATCCTCTCAGCCAGTCACAATCCCGGCGGGCCGGATGGCGACTTCGGCATAAAATATAATTCTTCCAACGGTGGACCTGCGCCTGAGAAATTGACCGATGCAATCTATGCCAACACAAAAAAGATCAGCCAATATAAAATTGAAGACGGTGCGGATGTTGATCTCGCTCGCATTGGCACAATCCAAATGGGCGCGATGGCCGTTGAGGTGATTGATCCGGTCACTGATTATCAAATACTGATGGAACAGTTATTTGATTTTGACGTCATTGCACAGATGATCAAGGGCGGCTTCACCTTACGCTTTGATGCCATGTCTGCCATCACTGGGCCTTACGCTCACGCGATTTTGGAAAAGACTTTGGGTACTGCGGCAGGAAGCGTGGTGAACGGCACGCCATTACCGGATTTTGGCGGGCACCATCCTGACCCAAATTTGGTTTATGCCAAGGATTTGTATGATTTAATGATGTCGCCCGCAGCGCCAGATTTCGGCGCGGCTTCGGATGGCGACGGCGACCGTAACCTCATTATTGGCAAGGGCGTGTTTGTGACGCCATCAGACTCTGTTGCCATGTTGGCCGCCAATGCGCATCTCGCCGAAGCCTATGCCAAGGGCCTTGCGGGTGTGGCGCGTTCGATGCCCACCAGTGCGGCATTGGATAGAGTTGCAGCGGCAAAGAGACTTGACTGTTATGAAACACCCACGGGCTGGAAATTCTTCGGCAATCTGCTTGATGCGGGCCGCATCACCATTTGCGGCGAAGAAAGTGCTGGCACGGGTTCCAATCATGTGCGTGAAAAAGATGGGCTTTGGGCGGTTTTGCTATGGCTCAATATCGTTGCCAAACGAAAGCTTTCTGTAAAAGAAATTGTCGAAGGCCATTGGCGCGAATTTGGTCGCAATTATTATTCGCGCCATGACTATGAGGAAGTTGATGCAGAGGCTGCAAATAAATTGATGGCTGATTTGCGTGCGCAGTTTCCTAAGCTCAAAGGGGCAAAGGCCGCTGGTGGTGTGATTGCCACGGCTGATGATTTTGAGTATCTCGATCCGGTTGATGGCTCCGTTTCTAAATCGCAAGGCATAAGGCTGATCTTTGAAGATGGCTCGCGCATTATATATCGCCTCTCTGGCACAGGCACTGCCGGGGCAACCTTGCGGCTGTATATTGATAAGTTTGAAAACAAACAGCTGGGCCTCGAAACCCAGTCTGCCTTAGCAACACTTATTAAATATGCCGATGATGTGGCTCAAATTAAATCACGCACTGGACGCAAAGGGCCAACAGTTATTACGTGAGTAGAACAATCTCCCTCGGTGCAGTGTTGACAGAAAAGGGTGCGCAGTTTGCGGTGCGCTCCAGTAATGCAACGCGCATAGATCTGTGCTTGTTTGACAAAGGCGCTGAGCGGCGTTTGGTGATGAACAAAGTGGGCGCAGATGTTTTTGCGCTCAATGTCGATGGCGTGAAAGATGGCCAGCTTTATGGCTTTCGCGCTGATGGGCCATGGGACGAAATCGCTGGCCATCGATTTGATGTGAGCAAACTGTTGCTCGATCCCTATGCACGCGAGATTACAGCGCATTGTGATTGGCATGAGGAGTTAGCCATGCGCGGCACAGATACAGCTTTATTCATGCCCAAATGCGTCGTGCGCAAAACCTTTTCCGACGTAAAGCCGTTAAGCCCACGCAGGCCACAATTCATCTATGAAGTTCCGGTGAAGGCGTTCACCAAATTACACCCTGATGTGCCACTTGAACAACGCGGAACTGTTGCTGCGCTGGCGCATCCAGCGGTGATTGCCCATTTTAAACGCATTGGCTGTGATTCGGTTGAGTTGATGCCCATCACGGCGTGGAGTGATGAGCGGCATTTGGCGCGAGCGGGATTGCGCAACGCTTGGGGTTATAATCCTGTGGTCATGATGGCACCAGAACCTTCCATTGCACCGAGCGGCATTGCGGAAGTAAGAGACACAGTGCTGGCTTTGCATGGCGTTGGCTTGCGGGTGTTTCTCGATGTGGTTTTCAACCACACTGCTGAAAGCGATTTTGAAGGTGCAACCCTTTCTCTGCGTGGGTTGGATAACGCCACTTATTTCCGCATGGATAACGGTGTTCTTGTGAATGACACAGGTTGTGGCAACACGCTGGCACTGGACCGACCAGCTTCAGTTGATCTGGCGATCGCAACTTTGCGCCATTGGGTTTTGCAATGTGGCATTGATGGTTTTCGTTATGACTTAGCACCTGTGATGGGGCGCGAAGCTGATGGCTTTAATGTTCATGCGCCACTGCTAGAGGCAATCAATAATGATGCCGTGCTGGGGCAACTTATTCACATTGCTGAACCGTGGGACGTTGGCCCAGGCGGTTATCAGCTGGGCAATTTTCCCGCAAACTGGCTAGAATGGAACGATCATTTCCGCGATGATGTGAGGCGCTTTTGGCGTGGCGACAGTGGTATGCGGCCTAAGCTGGCAACAAGGCTTGCCGGTTCATCTGATGTTTTTAATCGCGAAACTCGCAAGCCTTCGGCCTCAGTCAATTTCGTGGCCGCCCATGATGGCTTTGCATTGGCTGATGTTGTGCGTTTCGCGCAGAAGCAAAACTTGGCCAATGGTGAAAATAACCGCGACGGCAATGATGGCGAAGTGTGTTGGGTCGATACAAATCCTGCCGTTAGCGTACACGCTCTATTGGCCAGTTTGTTTTTGGCACGCGGCACAATTTTGCTGACAGCAGGTGATGAATTTGGCCGCAGCCAACGGGGCAACAATAATGCTTATGCTCAAGACAATGAATTGACCTGGCGCAATTGGCAAAACGCCGAGCAAGCACTGATTGATTTTGTCGCTGCACTCAACACATTGCGGTCCACGCATCGTGCATATTTTGCCGATGCGTTTTTGACAGGTGAGGCCGTGCCCCCATCGCCAATGCGCGATATTGTGTGGCTCTCACCAGACGGCCAAGAATTATCGCAGCAAGAGTGGCAGGATATGGATGCCAGCAGTCTTGGCTTGGCACTTGGTTCAGCCACACAGGCTGGACGGTTAGCCATAATATTCACACGCGGCGGAAATATTGCTCAATTTGCGCTGCCCAAGCCACAACTTGGCATGGCGTGGGAAACAAGCCTGAGCGGCGATAAATTCGCCAGCTTTATTGAAATACCAGCCTCTTAATCGAGTAGAAGTTCCTCGGTCTTTCCCGTTGTCTCTGCACCGTCTTTTCGCAAGCTGCGAAATTTACGCGCTCCATAGAGAAGTGGGTCTTGAGATTTACTCGCAACAGCCACCACCTCACCGATCATGATACTGTGGCTGAACTGGTCAATCACTTGCACAAGGCGGCAATCAAACGCCGCCGCCGCTCCGGCCAATACGGGAGCACCCGTCACCAACTTATTCCACTCACCCAGTGAAAAACGATCAAAAGTTTTGCCCAATAGGCCAGCAAAGCCTTTGGCAATCTTGTCTTGATGTTCTGACAGAACATTCACGCAGAACATGCTGGATTTGCCCAGCATTTCGTGGCTCATNNTGCTGGCCCATAGCAGAGATAAATTCGGGCGCGGAAACGAGTGCTATCTTTGGGTTGGTCAAATGCGCGCCTTAGTTGATTATTCTGTGAGGATTCTGCCTTGAACTACCATGCCTATAGTTAGCAATCAAATAGCCAAGATTTCAAAGATCGTTTAACTGAGCATGTATAGATGTTGGTGATCAATTCATGCCTTTGAAAAAAGATGACGTCACACTTCCCATTGGTCTGCTTGGCTGCGGGCCCATCGCGCAGTTTGCGCATTTAGAATCCGTACAAAAGGGGCGCAACACGCGGCTGGCCGCGGTCTGTGACAGGGATGAGGCTTTGGCCAAGCATTTCGGCGCGCTCTATGATGCTGAAAAAATCTACACTGATTTTGATGCGATGTTGGCCAGTGCCGATATCAAGGCGATAATCATTGCCACGTCAGATGCCTTCCATGTAGCCGCCGCGCGCAAAGCTTTGGCTGCGGGCAAGCATGTGTTTTGTGAAAAGCCCATCGGACTTTCGGTTGAGGAAGTGGAAAAGCTCGCCAAAGATGTGAAGAAAAGCGGGCTTGTTTTACAAGTTGGTCACATGTTGCGCTTTGATGCCGGCATTGAAGCGGCGCATGATTTTGTAACCAAGGAAATGGGCCAGCTTCTCGCGCTGAAAGCTTGGTATTGTGATTCAACTCATCGTTACACGATGACGGATGCGGTGCAGCCCTTGGCAAAGTTGGGCGTCAACACACTGAAACCTGCGGGCAACCCAAAAGCCGATTTGCAGCGTTATAATATGCTGGCGCATGGCAGCCATTTGGTGGATCTGGCGCGCTTTCTTGGCGGGCCGATTACTGCTGTTAATGCAAGGTTAGCTGAGCGTTTTGGCGCCATGTGTTGGTTTGTGGATGTGGATTTTGAGAGCGGCGCTTTGGGCCATCTTGATCTCACAGTGGCTATCAGAGGTGATTGGCATGAGGGATTTCAACTTTACGGCGAGAACGGCAGTGTTGCGGGCAAGATTTTTAATCCGTGGTATTACAAATCCAGTGAAGTAGATATTTTCCGCGAGGCCACTGCCACAACCTCGCGCGTATTAGGCGCAGACGGACATTTTTATCGCCGCCAGATTGAAGGCTTTGCAGACGTGGTTTTGAACGGCGCTGCTTCAAGTGGTGCATTTATTGAAGATGGGCTTGCTTCCATTCGCGCCATGGTTGCCATTACGCAATCCGCGCGAACCAACAAGCCGGTGGCGCTGAAAGATGTAAGTGGGCCAGTTTAATGTTGGCTGGTATTTTCTCGCGTACTTATGCAGCCAAAGGTGATGCAGTTTTTGCTGCCATTCAAGCTGATAGATTTACTGCGGCGCAATTGAATTTATCTTCGCTTGGGTTGGAAAGCTTGCCTCACTCATTGCCAGAAGAAGTGGTGTTACAAGCCAAGGACGATGCAGCAAAGCATGGCGTTTTGCTTGCAGCTCTGTCCGGCACTTACAATATGATACATCCTGATATTGCTTACCGCAAAGCTCAACGCGGGAAGTTTGCCAATGTCGTGCAGGCCGCAAAACTGATGGGCATTGGTGTTGTCACGCTTTGCACCGGCTCGCGCGATAAAAACAATATGTGGGCGCATCATGCGGACAATCAATCAGCCGAAGCGTGGCGCGATTTTCGCGTTGAATTAGATGCCGCGTTGGCCTTGGCCGATGGGCTGACACTGGCGATTGAACCTGAGCCCGGCAACGTTGTGCGTGATGCAAAAATTGCGAGGCGGTTGTTGGATGAGGTGGGATCACGACATCTCAAAATCATTCTCGATGCAGCAAATTTGATCGGGCAAGATGGCATACCGCGCCAACATCAGATCATGGCTGCGGCTTTTGAACTCCTTGGCCAAGATGTGGTACTGGCTCATGCCAAAGATATTGATACTAAAGGCAAAGTTGTGCCACCCGGCCAAGGTGCTGTTGATCTCAAAGCATTCGCAGCGCTGCTCAAGTGCGCAAAATTCAGCGGTGCATTTGTTGCCCATGGCTTTGATGAAAAGGATGCCAACGCAGCGGGGGTGTACCTCAAGAAAATGTTGACCTAAAGTCATTCTTGGAAAGGCACTCGACTGCTCTAAATCCAGAGTTTTAGTAGGGAGAAAACTAATGAATAGGAAAATTATTGCCTTAGTTGCAATTGTCTCATTCAGCGGGACAGCGCTTGCTCGCGATCCAAACATTCGAAAGAATATCAATTGCAACTGGGTCGGAAGGAGTCAGTCTTTCACCAAAAATGCACTTGCGGAGCGGAATAAATGCTTCTCACAAAAGCATCATGTGCACAGTTGCCTCCACCGTATTCCAGGGTGTGTGACCGTCGGACTGATCGAGTACTACCCTCTTCTGAGACTGAAAGAAGAAATTACTACTTGAATCTCACTGTGTGACTCAGAATGGCCAAATACATCGCACTCATCACCTATCTTGTGCGCGAATATGCTGAAGCCACCATGTGGTTTCAAAATGCATTGGGCTTCAAGGTGTTTGAAGACAGTGACATGGGTGGCGGCAAGCGCTGGGTTGTGATTGGGCCAGATACCAATTCCGGCGCGCGCTTCCTTTTGGCCAAAGCCTCAAGCGATGAGCAATCAACATTCCTCGGCAAAGCGGCAGGAGGCCGCGTTGCATTTTTTCTTCATACGAGTGATTTTCAGAATGAGCAAAAGTCGATGCTCAAAGCTGGCGTCAAATTCCTTGAAGCGCCACGGCAAGAACCTTACGGAACCGTAGCGGTTTTTGAAGACCTCTATGGCAACCGCTGGGACTTACTTCAGGCAAAAACTTAATTAGGCGGCGATAGCTAAGTCTTTCTCGATCCTGCTGATCTCGTCTTTCACCCGAAGCTTTCGCCTCTTGATCTCAGCAACAATGGAATCAGTAACGCCAGGATGCCCTAATGCATCGGCCAGCTCTTTTTCCAAGGCATGGTGTTTCAAAACCAATTCATTCAGGTGGTTTTTAAGGCTCATTCCAATCTCCTTCAAAGGACACATTAGAACTCAAGCAAATCACGACATAACGCGATGACAGAAAGATGACATAGAACAAGCCTCTTGTCGAATAGGAAACGTAAGGTTAGAGCAGATATTCACAGGCCATCAATCAGCAGGGTTAACAAATTTGCATGGACACGCTGCAAGACGTTCAACTGCGTAATAAATTGCATGGGCTTTACGAAGAGCATCGTGATTTGGACGATGCGATCAGGGTCTTTGAACTCTCCGGCAAGGCAGACCCATTGCAACTTCAGAGACTTAAGAAGATGAAACTTAATATCAAAGACAAGATCGCCCAAATTGAAAACATGCTATTGCCAGATATTATTGCATAAAGGGACAACCCGTTGAAACCTCAAGTCGCCATCATTATGGGAAGCCAATCTGATTGGGCCACCATGAAATATGCCGCAGAAACCTTAGAGTCGCTTGGTGTTTCACACGAGGCCAAGATTGTTTCGGCGCACCGCACTCCCGAACGCATGTATGAATTCGCCAAAGGTGCCAAGAAAGCGGGTTTCAAAGTGATTATTGCAGGTGCGGGCGGTGCTGCACATTTGCCGGGAATGACGGCCTCACTTACCACGTTGCCAGTGTTTGGTGTGCCGGTGGAATCAAAAGCTTTGTCGGGGCAAGACTCCCTGCTCTCTATTGTTCAAATGCCCGGCGGAATTCCAGTGGGCACTTTGGCCATCGGTAAACCGGGCGCTATCAATGCTGCATTATTAGCGGCGCGTGTTTTGGCATTGCAGGATGAAGCATTGGCCAAGCGGGTTGAGGAATGGAACACCAAGCAGGCCGCCGCAGTTGCGCTTGCACCGAAGGAAGAGGCCTGATGCAGGCGCTTCCACCGGGTTCAACCATCGGCATTCTGGGTGGCGGCCAACTGGCGCGCATGTTGACATTAGCTGCCGCGCGGCTGGGCCTGAAGTGCCGTATTTTTGCGCCAGAGCATGATAGTCCGGCGTTTCAGGTTTGCGCCTCACATATTGTGGCACGTTACGATGATCAAAATGCATTGCTCGAATTTGCCGCCGAAGTTGATGCGATCACCTATGAATTTGAAAATGTGCCGGTTGCGGCGGTTGAATTTCTGGAAAAGTTAAAGCCAGTGCGGCCAGGATCAAAAGCTTTGGCGGTGTCGCAAGACCGGATCAAAGAAAAATCCTTGGCGCGAGACNNGGTCTGCCCGCCATTCTTAAAACCACGCGCATGGGTTATGACGGCAAGGGCCAAGCACGCATTTCCAGCCAAGACGATCTCGCCCACGCCTTCGCCGCGATGAATGGTCAAAGCGCCATTCTCGAAAGCTTCGTGCACTTTGAAAAGGAAATCTCAGTCATTTGCGCCCGCGGTGCTGATGGGCAATTTGTCGCTTATGATGTGCCGGAGAATCTGCACCGCAACCATATTCTCCACACCTCCACTGTGCCTGCTCAGATTGACGAAATGCTCAGCACCGAAGCGGTGTTTGTGGCAAGCCGCATGGCCGAGGCCTTGGATTATGTGGGTGTGATGGCGGTTGAGCTTTTCGTTGGCGAAGATGTGATCTATGTGAATGAGATTGCGCCACGTGTACATAATTCTGGTCATTGGACGATGGATGCCTGTGTGGTCAGCCAGTTTGAACAACATATGCGCTGCGTTGCGGGTTGGCCCTTGGGTTCAACTTTGCGCCACTCGGATGTGGTAATGACCAATCTTTTGGGCGGTGAATCAAATGCTTGGGCCGCATTGGCGGCATTGCCTCAAGTTGGCCTTCACCTTTATGGCAAGGCAGAAGCTAGGCCTGCGCGGAAAATGGGACATTTCAACAAGATCGGCCCCCGACACGCCTGACTTTCGAATTTGGGCAAATCCTCACCTGCAAGCCGGAATCGGCTTGCCGGGACGTGCACTGTGTGTTAGGACGCGCCAACTTTCGGGCCGCATAACGGCCCTTTAATAATTTTAACCGCTTCAAAATTCGAGGTTCGCTTGCAAGTTATCGTTCGTGACAACAATGTCGATCAGGCCCTGAAGGTGCTGAAAAAGAAGATGCAACGTGAAGGCATCTTCCGTGAAATGAAATTGCGTGGCGCATTTGAAAAGCCATCAGAAAAGAAGGCCCGTGAGGCTGCTGAAGCTATTCGCCGCGCCCGTAAGCTGGCCCGCAAGAAGTTGCAGCGCGAAGGCCTGTTGCCACCCCCAAAGAAGATTGAAAAGCCCAAGCGCTTCGGCGGCGGCACTGGCGGCATGTAAGCTGCCTGCATAGCTTAAGATTTCAAAACCGCTGGAGCAATCCGGCGGTTTTTGCTTTTGGCGAAGATAATTTGGTGAAAGCTGGCCTAGTCCGCCTTCAACGCCGCAGTGAGATTTTTATCCACCGTTCCGCTCATATCAAGGCCGTTATCCATTTGATATTTGAGAATTGCTGAGCGGGTTTCAGCACTCACTTGCCCATCCATTTTCTTGATCTTGTAGCCAAGGCCAGCGAGTGCCACTTGCACTTTTTTCACTGCAAGCTCTTGGGCTTTTGCGGCAGTTGCAGCATCTGCGGCGGCCTTTTCATACACCGCAGCAGCTTGCGGTGTGGTGGACAAAGCCGGATCAACGGCCACTGGTGCCACAGAACCTGTGAATTGCGCCGCCGCCTGCACCTTATGGGTGAATTTCATGTGATTGACCAGTTCCGGCGTGGCCAGGCCGGTTTGCGGCAATCCGTTCAGCTGCTGATAGGCTTCAATTGCCTGCTTGGTGCGCGGTGAATCAACCCCGTCAACAGGGCCAGCATAAACGCCCAGTGCCAGCAGCTCACTTTGAGCTTCGCGCATTTGCGGATCATATTTTAACACAATAACTTCGCCCGAAACTGGCGCATTTGCGGCGGCCATAGCTGCCTGATGCTTTTGATTAGTCAGCGCATTCCAAACAATCATCGCGCTTAGGCCCATGGCCAAAAGCAAAAGCAAGGCCGAAACAGGCCTTAACTTCCAACCATCGTCTACAATCACATCTTTAACGTGCTTAACGCGGGCCAAAGGCACCCCCAAATCCGAATAAGTGGTAAATTGCCCTCGCAAAGTTAACAGGTGGCTAATCAAACCAAACGGTTTTTCGGTAAAATTGCTTCAAATGCGCTATAAGGTTTGAACTGGGCTGAAAGGCACTTTTGCTAGGGATAGTACTTAAGAAGACCAAAAACCGGACGTGCTAAAATGGGTTTGTTGCGTAAAGCTATTGTGCTTGGGGGCATATTGTATTTGCTTCCTTCGCCGCCTGCCACAGAGAATGTGGCAGGGGAGCCTTCCGTGCAAGCTTCAACCATGGCCACGCTTTATGCTGCCACTGAAACAGTCGCCGACGCGAAGAGCTTTTGTGAGCGTCGCCCACAAGTGTGCGTGACTGGCTATTATATCTATTCAAAAGCTGAGGCTAAGGCCAAATATTCTGCAAAGCTAGCCTATGATTGGTACAACCAGCCCGCACAACCCACCTTGGTTGTGGCCCATAGCAAGCCTGGCCAAGCGCCTTTGCGTCTAGCCAC
Organism: Hyphomicrobiales bacterium; assembly: GCA_003151375.1. Classification (GTDB taxonomy): domain Bacteria; phylum Pseudomonadota; class Alphaproteobacteria; order Rhizobiales; family Aestuariivirgaceae; genus Aestuariivirga. Next base: position 1,847 of record PLXI01000057.1, on the reverse strand, counting down.
GCTGAATGATCCCAAGCCCACCACCATCAATGATTTGCTGCGCGCGTCTGAGGAATAGGCCCACAGGGTTGTCATCACCCGCCCGCATCGCTATCTCCCGTTCATGACGCAAAGCTTTGCTGAACTAGTTTCTGATTTTGAACTCATCGATGATTGGGAAGACCGTTACCGCCATGTGATTGAGCTTGGCCGTGAGCTTCCTGCTATGGATGAGGCGTTGAAATCCGCCGCCACAAAAGTGTCAGGCTGTGCCAGCCAAGTTTGGATTCATTCCACTACGTTGCCGCACAACACATTAGATCTGATCGGCGATAGTGATGCGCTGATTGTGAAGGGCCTCATTGCTGTGGTGTTCTTGATGTTCAAAGGATTGAGCAAAGCAGACATCGTTGCTTATGACGCACAAGCTGCCTTTGCCAAACTCGGCCTCACTGAACACCTCACGCGGCAACGCTCCAATGGTGTGGCATCAATGGTGAAGCGCATTAAGGCTGATGCGCTGGCGGCGTGATCGCTGGCCGATAATCGTCCATTGCCCAATGCGATATTTTGTTGCTGTCTTTTGGGCGGTAGGTTTTCAGAAAACCATAGTGCCGCGCCAACCGTGTGAGACCTAGCGCCAACACGGCCTTGCCCGAACGTTGTGGCAAATTGAGTATCGCTTCAGCCGCCTCAAAGCCCGCAGTGAGGCAGCAGACCTGATAGAGCACACCAGACAGTTCTGGCCCCACCGCCTCAAAAGCCGCCCGCAGGCGATCTCTTGCATCCATGGCGCCTAAGTTCATGCGCTCAATGGAATTATCGCTCATCTGCCAGTGGCGACCACCAGAGCCTGAGGAAGGCGCATAAGCGCTGGTAACACGCGCCGATAGTTGAGCACGCTCAAAATCTGCGCGCAGACGCTCTCCGGCAGCGAATTGTTTGACATCAATGTAGGAATGGCCCTTGTGATCTTTGCGCTGCAAAAGGCGAAGCAGCGGGCTTTCAGAGACTATTGTATGATCCATGTGCATATTCCTGTTATAGGAATATATAGAACAAACTGAGAACGAAAAGTCAATAGTCGTTTTTAGTTTTTAGCCAGGGATAAATTAGGCGCTTTGCAATTCGCGCTGTTCAGCAACTGGTAAGGCGGCAAAATGGTCATGCCCCAAAATCATTTGTGCGCGGCTTGCCCCCACGGGCCCCAGAGGCAAGCGCAGCCAATATTGCACCAAATGGTCTTTCTGCAACCGCGGGCCTTTCAATACGCCCTGCGAAGGTAAGCATTCATCAGCCGTGCGGCGATATGCAGCCAACCAATAATCGCGTTTTTGTCCCAGATCCAAAGCATCAAGCGTTTGGCCGGTGATTTCACGATCATGGATTTCACGCAGCCTCGTGCCCGCAAGTCTGAAGGTTGAATTCAGCACGTCTTCGGCCACATTGATGATGGAAATTCCCGGCAGAAGCTTGCCGATGCGCAAGGGGCTAATTTCTGAGCGGCAAGGCATGTTGCGGCCGGCACAGCATTCCAGCCAATAATCAAACAGCTGCCGATGTTCTGGCACAATTAGCTGCGCACGAAATGCGTTATTCTCAATACCTAACTTCATTTCCACCCAGTTTCCCGAATCAGCAGGTGCAATCCGATGCAATGCTTATGAATCCGTGAAAGCTGATCCGCAAGAGTCTCACGGAATCTGATGGAACTTTATTTGCGTTGACTCAATTGGCGCAGTTTTCACTTCGCAAGTGATTCCACTCGCACACCTGATACGCTAGTGGTGCGTGGCGTAAGGGCCGCTCTTGTTGCTGGCCCAATCCCAATAAGTGAGAAGGATTCGGGCTTTGGTGTAGGAAAGTTG
>PLXI01000041.1 GCA_003151375.1 Hyphomicrobiales bacterium | reverse complement strand
GGCCACGCTCGGTTACAAAGTCGTGGCCTCAACCCGCCGCATGGAGGAAGAACCATTCCTCAAAAGCCTTGGTGCAACTTCTGTCATCAACGCCGCTGAACTGAACACGCCTGTCAAAGCCTTGGCCAAAGCGCGCTGGGCCGCAGCCATTGATAGCGTTGGTTCGACGACACTGGCTAATATCCTGTCGCAGATCATGCCTGAGGGCAGCGTTGCAGCTTGTGGGCTTGCCCAAGGCATGGATTTGCCAACTTCAGTTGCGCCTTTTATCCTGCGCGGCGTGCGCTTGATCGGCATAAATTCTGTAACAACACCAAACCCATTGCGCAAAAAAGCTTGGGCAAGGTTGAGCATTGATTTGGACCGCGCCAAGCTGGCCAGTCTCACCACTAAAGTGGCGCTGTCAGATATCCAACGCTATGCCGAAGACATCGTGGCCGGAAAAGTACGCGGCCGCATTGTGGTTGATGTGAACCGCTAAATCTGGGGTTAGTTCTTCGTGCGCTGAACTGTAAACTCGCCGTTGCGAATGCGTTCTGGCAGGCGTTCACACAAAACCGCTACAGGCTCCTCGCCATAAGTGGCAATCATGTCAGACAGTGCCGCAAAAATTGCTGCCGTTGCAATGCAATCAGGGTCCAAGCCCTCATAGATCGCCTCTTCCCACGCATCGAGAATGAAGCGCAATGCTGCTTGTTTTTCATCTTGCCCCGGGAGATCCAAATCGTCTCCAGCCCGCACTGCACTTGTTGGTATTCTCTGCATGACATCCCCAAAACCCGCATTATTTGCGGCCTTGGAGAAACCCTAACACGCCAGGGCCAAAGCCAAAGCCAATCCTTAAGGGAAGGTTAACGGCATGATTCAAATGTGGCATAGTTTGCGAGCCATAGTGATGGCGGCAACTGTGTTGGGGGCAAGCGGCAACGCTATAATCTCATCTAAGCCCACAAATCTCGCCTCTGCGGCGTCGCTGGCCGCGTTGACCTCACCCGACTGATAAATCGCAGCATGAGCGGCTATGGCGTAGTGAGTCTCTGAAGTGATAATTTCATAGAGCCCAACAAAGCCGATGATCGTGGCTCGAATTCCGGTCTCCTCTGAAACCTCCCTCAGGGCGGCATTGGCAGCGGTTTCACCCACCTCCATTTTGCCGCCCGGCTGGCTCCATAACGCCTGCCCCAATTTCTGCCCGCGTTTAACCAGCAAAACTTCGCGCCCGCGAAACACGGCCGCTGACGCCGCCAGAACAGGTCTTTTCGTTGTCCTTACAACAGCGCTATTATCAGCCGATGTGTTCACTTTTTTCATTCCGAAGCAGTCCTGAAGAAGCTCGCAGGCTCTTTAATTATAGAGAGATGCCAAACTTTCCGTCACGTGAACAGGTGCATCCCACAGACCCTATTGCCATTGTGCGTGCAGGCCATGATGGCGCAGCAGAATTTGCTTTGGTGCGTTGGGGGTTCGTTCCAAGTTGGGCCAAGGAACTGCGTAACCAGCCACTCATCAACGCCCGAGCCGAAACGGTCTATGAAAAAACCTCGTTTAAAAACGCGATCAGGCGGCGGCGTTGTTTGATTCCGGCCGATGGATTTTATGAATGGCAAGATGTGGGTGGCCCTCGCAAACAGGCTTGGTTTATCCACAAGCCGGATCACAGTCTCTTTGCTTTTGGCGGCATCTGGGAACATTGGATGGCACCAGGTGGATCAGAACTTGAAACTGCGGCGATGTTGACGGCACACCCTAACGCATTGATCGCCAATATCCATGATCGTTCGCCCGTCGTGGTGGCACCGGAAAATTTTGCGCGCTGGCTTTCGAACGATGAGCGAGTGGAAGATTTACTTCATGCGCCGCCCGATGAATTTTGGGCGATGGAAAAAATCGTCAGCCCTCGCGCCAAAGCGAGGATGGAGGAGCCAACACCAGCTCCACCGTCCAAGCCCCAGTTCGATTTGTTTTAGCTAGCCAAATTACTTAGGCAAAAGAACTTTGTTGATCACATGGATCACGCCATTGGATTGAACAACGTCAGCAATTGTTACAGTGGCAACGCCGCCGGTTTCGTCGGTCACTGTCACTTTGCCATCGGTGACTTTCAGCGTCAGAATACAACCGCCAACAGTTTTAACTTTATGCTCGCCGCCATCTTCCTTAACCATCGACATCACAGTTGATGCCATGGCCTTGGCTGGGATCACATGGCAGGTGAGGATTTTCACCAAGGTTGCCTTGTTCTCAGGCTTCAGCAGATTTTCAACAGTGCCGGCTGGCAACGCAGCAAAAGCTTCGTTGGTTGGGGCGAAAACTGTAAATGGCCCCGGACCTTCCAAAGTGTCAACCAGGCCAGCGGCCTTCACTGCGGCAACCAGCGTGGTGTGATCTTTAGATTTCAAGGCATTTTGAATGATGTTTTTGGATGGATACATCGCTGAACCACCAACCATTGGGTTAGCAAAAGCAGCGGTTGCAATAAGGCCAAGCAAGGCCGTGGCAGTGAGAAGCTTGCGCATGGGAATCTCCGTTTTATCGACATAGGCGAGGCTTCATTGCCTCGTCTTACCAATGAAACGAAGCCGCCACGACAGCGGTTCACATTTCTTTAATCACGAAAGCGTGAGGAAGAATTAGAAGGAAATCAGCGTTTTGAATCCACCGAAAAACATCCGCTTCATATCAAATGGAGCGTTCTTGAGGTTGAAGTTGGCAGCAAACGGATCTTTCATAAACTTTTTCCAAGCGGCGTTGCGATGGGCTTTGTTTTTGAAAATGAGGTAAGCGCAAGCCACCTTCTCACCCGCCTTTAGTTTTACCGATTGTGGAAATGAAGTGGTTTTGCCCGGCTTCACATCTTCTTCCACCATCTCATGATAGGAAAGTGCCCCACAGCGCTTCCACGCCTTGGCGCTATCACGCACCAGCTTTTTATAGGCTTTCAAATCGGTCGATTTGAACGGCAACACCATAACGTCAACATAAGCCATTTGAATTTCTCCTCGATTGCTTGTGTTATTATAGAGCGTTCAGAACCATTATCAAACATCTCACCTAATTATATTAAACTAAATGGTTGACATTTAAATTTGCATCTCTATATTCAACTTTATGGTTGAATTACAAACGACAAAACTCGACACGGTTTTTCACGCACTGAGTGATGCCACGCGCCGCCATATGTTGCGTGATCTTGCCAAGGGCCAACGCACGGTGAGCGAACTGGCTGAGCCTTTCTCAATGTCACTGGCAGCCGCATCAAAACACATCAAGGCATTGGAAAGCGCCGGCTTGATCCGCCGCGAGGTCAAAGGCCGCACCCATATGTGCCACCTCGAAGCAGGGCCAATGGCCAGCGCCCAAGGTTGGCTCAACTATTATGAGAAATTCTGGACTGATCGCTTGAACATTCTCGATCGACTCTTACGCGAAGATGATCAACGCAAGATCAAGTCACACCCAGGAGATAAAAAATGAACTCGCACACTAAAGCCGAAGATTTCGGCACATTGATTGAGCCAACCACGCTAAAAATTGAACGCATGTTGCCAGGCCCTATTGAGCGGGTGTGGTCTTATCTCACCGACAACGATTTGCGCAGTCAATGGTTTGCTTCTGGTGAGATGAAGCTGGAACCTGATGCACCGTTTGAATTTGTTTGGCGCAGCGATTCATGGCCATGCGAAGCTGGCCAAAAGCCGGAAGGTATGCCAGATGAACCGCGCATGAAATGTCGGATGATCACATGCGAGCCACCCCATAATCTGTCGTTTGCATGGGGTGAAAAGTCCCAAGTATCGATCAGTTTGAAGCCAGTGGGCGCGCGCGTGTTGCTCACCCTGCTCCACCAACGCATCGCCGATAGATCAATCGCTATTGGTGTCAGCACCGGTTGGCATTCGCANNCGCATTCCGAATTGAAACAGAGGAGTATCAACCATGAAAAATCAAGATCTTGCGATTTCACTTGTCGTCGATAAGTCTCCGGCCGAAGTCTATGCCGCTATCAACGATGTGCGCGGTTGGTGGGGCAGCGATCCCAAAGCTGCCACTGATCAACTCGGCAATGAATGGGCCTATCGGTACAAAGATATACATTACAGCAACCAACGCACATCAAAACTTGTCCCCA
>PLXI01000042.1 GCA_003151375.1 Hyphomicrobiales bacterium | reverse complement strand
TTCACGCCTGCACGTCAACACAGGTGACAGTGTGAAGCGCGGCGTGCGTATTGCTGAATGGGATCCATTCACCCGTCCGGCCCTCACTGAAGTTGATGGCATCGTGGCCTTCGAGGATGTGGTTGACGCTGTAACCGTTAACGAACAAACCGACGAAACCACCGGCATCACCAACCGTGTGATCATCGATTGGCGCACCAATCAACGTGGCACTGGCCTCAAGCCAGCCATTGTGATTAAGGGCGCTGATGGTGAAGTGAAGAAGCTGCCACGTGGCGGCGAAGCACGCTACCTGCTCTCGGTTGATGCCATTCTGTCAGTTGAGCCTGGCTCNNGACATCACCGGCGGTCTGCCGCGTGTTGCCGAGTTGTTTGAAGCGCGCCGGCCTAAGGATGCTGCCATCATTGCCGAAATATCCGGCAAGATTGAATTCGGCCGCGACTATAAGAACAAGCGCCGTGTTAAAATTGTGCCGCAGGATGACAGCGCAGAAGCCGTTGAATATCTGATCCCTAAGGGTAAGCATTTGCCAGTTCAAGAAGGTGACTTCATTGAAAAGGGCGAATACCTGATGGACGGCAACCCTGCGCCGCATGACATCCTTGCTATCAAAGGCGTGGAAGAACTTGCAGCATTCTTGGTGAACGAAATTCAGGAAGTTTACCGTCTGCAAGGTGTGGGCATCAACGACAAGCACATTGAAGTGATCGTGCGTCAGATGCTGCAAAAGGTTGAAGTGATTGACCGTGGTGAGTCCACCCTGTTGCCTGGTGAACAGCTTGACCGTGAAGAGTTTGATCGTGAAAACGTCAAGCTTGTCTCTGAAGGCCTTAAGCCAGCAACGGCGCAACCGGTTCTGCTCGGCATCACCAAGGCCAGCTTGCAAACGCGCAGCTTTATGTCAGCAGCGTCGTTCCAAGAAACCACCCGCGTGCTCACCGATGCTGCCGTTCAAGGCAAGATCGACACGCTGGACGGCCTCAAGGAAAATGTCATCGTTGGCCGCCTGATTCCGGCTGGCACCGGCGGCATGCTCGCACGCTTCCGCGCCATTGCGGATAAGCGCGATAAGCTGATCATTGAAGAACAACAGAAGAGCCAGCTGCCAACGGCGGCGGAATAAGCTGTATTTGCGAATTTGAAAGAGGCCCGGTTTATCCGGGCCTTTTTTATTGAAGTGAGAGAAGTGCCTCCACGCCAATGGCCACAGCCATGAGGGCAAGCAGCGCTAGCACCGCTTTGCGAAACAGCGCTTGATCCACTGATTTAAAACTTCTGGCCCCAACCCACACGCCGATCAGCAGAGGTGGCAGCCACAGGCCTGCGCGGTATGCCGTGTTCCAATTTATTAGGCCCTGAACAAATTGGTTGCTGAGGCCGATCACATCGGTTGCTAAAAAGAATGCGGTGAGCGAGGCGCGGCCAGCGGCGGCGCCGGCTGGCGATGAGAAATAGAACAGGATCACAGGCGGGCCCCCAATGCCGAATGCGCCATTGGACAGGCCAGAGGCGGCACCAGCCAAGGTTGAGGCCACCGGGCCGGGCATGCGCTTAAATTGGTGGCCGATGGCAAGCAATGCAGTGGCAATAAGCACGAAGACCGCCAGTGCCAGCTGCATGGGGGCAGGTGCAATATGGGCGAGAAACCACACACCAATGGGCGTGGCGATGAGGCAGCCCAAAGTAAGAGGGCCAAGTGAGTGCCAGTGGATATCTTTCCAGATGGAGGGCAAGAGATTGAGCGAAGCCGCCAATTCCAGCATGAAAATCGAGGGCACGATTTCAGCGGGCGGGTAGAGGAGCGATAAAGCGGTAATGGCTAGCATTGAAAAGCCGAAGCCGGAAAAACCGCGCACGATGGCGGCAAGAAAGATGACGAGAATTGCGAAGGCGGTGACAAGCATAAGGTGAGGCTAGCCTACCTTGCGCGCAAGTGGAATTGTCTGTTAAGCGCCAAGGAGCCTTACTTTGCACATCCCTGAGGTGCCTTATTGGCACTGGTCATAAGCTCTGCTTGGCGCGATCATGCGGGCAATAAGAAGATTCTCTGGAAACGCCGATGTTTCGTTATTTTGAAAACTTTATCATTCCTACGGCCCGTGAAACCCCCGGTGATCCGCCAGCTGGCATATTCCGCTTTTATTGGTTCTTTGTGCGGCAAGCCAAAGGGCTGTTTATCGCGTTGTTTTTGGTCAGCATCTTGGTTGCGGTGGTGGATGCATCGATACCCGTTTTCATGGGTCGTCTGGTGCGGTTGGTCAGTTCGACGCCTTCAGACGTTTTGTTTGCCAATGGCCGTATCATTATTTTTGGCCTGATAGGCCTTGTGCTGGTCATCAAACCAATTGTGATGACAATGCAGACTTTGATCCTCAATCAGGCCATTGCCCCTGGCATGACCAATATGGTGCGTTGGCAAAGCCACTGGCATGTGGTGCGCCAAACACTCACATTCTTCCAGAATGACTTTGCTGGTCGCATTGGCTCGCGCGTGTTGGAAATTGGCCACACATTGCGTGGTTCCGTTGTCTCGCTGATTACGGTGGTGTGGTATCTTGCGGCTCTTGGCATCATAACGTCATTTTTTCTTGCCGCTGCGAGCGGTTGGCTTGTCATTCCAGTCGCTGCCTGGACAGTTGCCTATGTGGTGTTCTTAGGCATAACCGTGCCCAAGATCGCAGAAGGCTCACGCAACATAGCATTTGCCCGCTCTGACATGGTGGGTCGCATTGTTGATAGTTACACCAATATCCTCACGGTCAAACTTTTCGCGCGGCCAGAAGAGGAAGATGATTTCGTTCGTGAGTCAGTGGATATCCACACCGCGCGTATGATCAAGCATCATCGTTGGCTTTCGATATTTTCGATTGGACTTGCAGTTCTTTCAGGCGTGCTGATTGCAGGCACAACTTTAATGGCGCTCAAGCTATGGCAGGCGGGCACCATTGAACTCGGTGTGGTGGCGATGGTGCTGCCAATGACATTGCAGATTTCAGCGACATCATCTCGAGTTGCCCAAGAGGTGACGCAAATCTTTGAGCAAGTGGGCGTGGTGCATGAAAGCATGCAAACCATTGCCAGACCGATTGGGTTGGTTGACCGCTCTGGCGCGCATCAACTCAAAGTGTCTAAGGGCGATATCAACTTTGATCACATCTCATTTCATTATGGGCGATCCGGTGGTGTGATTGAAAATCTAAGCCTGCACATCAAGCCCGGAGAAAGAATTGGCCTTGTTGGCCGATCCGGTGCAGGAAAATCTACCCTGGTGAATTTGTTGCTGCGCTTTTACGAACTCGACAGCGGCAGGATCACCATTGATGGGCAGGATGTTGCTGAATTAACCCAAGCAAGTATTAGGCAACACATTTCGGTTGTGACCCAAGATACGTCGCTGTTGCACCGTTCGATGCATGCCAACATTGCTTATGGTCGGCGTTCTGCAACACGCGAAGAGGTGATCGCGGCCGCACGAGAAGCGCACGCAATGGAATTCATTGAACAGATGATAGATTGGAAGGGGCGTAAAGGCTTTGATGCCCATGTCGGCGAACGCGGCGTAAAACTATCTGGTGGTCAGCGCCAGCGCATCGCCATTGCGCGCGTGATCTTAAAAAATGCACCCGTTCTTATTTTGGATGAGGCGACGTCAGCATTGGATTCAGAAGTTGAGGCCGCCATTCAAACCAGCCTTGAAAAACTTATGGCTGGCCGCACGGTGATTGCCATTGCGCACCGCCTTTCAACAATTGCTGCGATGGATAGGCTTGTGGTTTTGGACCGTGGGCATATTGTTGAGCAAGGCACGCATCGCGAGCTGTTGGAACTTGGCGGCCATTATGCACAATTGTGGAATCGTCAATCGGGCGGGTTCCTTGGAGAGGCCGCTTAAGTTTGTGTGGCCAACCAGTTGTTGAAATCCGTCAAAGCGCGTGACGTATAAGCGCGTTTGCGCAGGATGGCTTTATCCTTGTGTTGGATTTTTTTGCCCGCTTCACGCTCAATGGTAACAGGCGGCATGAGGCCGAAGTTGATGTTCATCGGC
>PLXI01000008.1 GCA_003151375.1 Hyphomicrobiales bacterium | reverse complement strand
CCAACCAATCAATCGATGTTTTGATTTGAGAAGAAAGTCGCGCATCCAAAGTCTTGCTGATGTGTTTTTCGTCATGAAACGAGCGCTCAAAAAACAGCGCTACAACCTTATCAGATATGCCCGTTGCAACGGCGCAGATCTGCAACATCTTGCGCCGTTCTGGTCCGTTATGCGGCGTTAATGCGCGGGGCGCGCCTGCGACATGATCGAGATGATCGAGGATAGCATTCGAGTCAATGAGGGTTTCGCCATCCTCCAAAATTAAAATTGGAACGCGCAAAAGCGGGTTCATCGCCTGCACTTCTTTTTTGTCACCAAAAACTGACAAAGGCTTGCGCGTAAAGGGCATGTGATAGTGATGCAGCGTCACTGCCACACGCCGCACAAAGGGCGAGTCATATTGGCCAACTAAAATCATAATGCGATGTTGCCCCGATCAGGCCAAACGCGCAAGTGCCCTGTCGCGTCCGATGAGCGGCAATAATGCCGCAAGCTCCGGCCCATGATCAAGCCCGGTCAAGGCGCGGCGAAGTGGCATGAACAGGTCTTTGCCCTTACGGCCGGTGGCGGCTTTCACCGCCTCGGTCCAGGTTTTCCATGTCCTCTGGTCCCAAGGTTCAACTGGCAAAACGTCATGCGCCTTGCTGATGAAATCTTTGTCATCATCCAGGATGATACCAACCTGGTTGCCGCTGATAATCTCATGCCATTGCTTGGCATCATCGAGTTTTTCGATATTGCCGCGTACCGCAAGCCAGAATGCCTCATTGCCATAAGGCAGACGCGAGGCGACAGCGCTCCACGCCGTCATATGCAACAGCTTGGCGTTCAAAACTTTAAGCTCGGCCTCATCAAAACGTGCTGGCGCGCGGCCTAATTTTCGAAGATCAAAGCCATCTACCAATTCCCGAATGTCCGTGCACGGATGGATGTTATCAGACGTGCCAAGCAATGATGTGAGCGACACCACTGCCATGGGCTCCAATCCGTCTTCGCGGAATTGTTGCAATGAGAGCGAACCCAGTCTCTTTGATAGGCCCTTGCCATCAGGACCCAACAGCATCGAATAATGCGCGTAAGCGGGAACCGCGCCACCTATGGCGCGACATATTTCAACTTGCGCCGCAGTGTTCACCACATGGTCTTCACCGCGAATGACATGGGTAATGCCAAAATCAATATCGTCAATCACTGACGGCAAAGTGTAAAGATATGTGCCGTCTTCACGCACCAACACAGGATCAGACACTGTGGCGGTATCAATATGGACTGGCCCACGGATCATGTCCACCCAATCCACCGGTTTATGCGCCAGTTTAAACCGCCAATGCGGCTTGCGCCCTTGGGCTTCAAACGCGGCCCTTTCTTCGGCAGACAAATTCAGCGCGGCGCGATCATAAACCGGCGGCACACCGCGCGCCTGCTGGCGCTTGCGGCGGCGGTCAAGTTCGTCAGCTGTTTCATAACAAGGATATAAATGCCCAGCGGCACGCAACGACTGCGCCACTTCATCATAACGCGCAAAGCGCTTGCTTTGCCATTCGACGCGTGCTGGCTTGATGCCCAGCCAAGCCACATCAGCTTTGATACCATCGGCAAATTCTTGGGTGGAGCGCGCCACATCTGTATCATCATAGCGCAAGATGAATTGCCCACCGCTTTTCAACGCGAAAAGCCAGTTGAGCAATGCAGCGCGTGCATTGCCAATATGCAAACGGCCGGTGGGGGAGGGTGCGAAGCGAACAATGGTGGACATGCCATGCAGCTAGCCGTTACAACAAGCAAAATCAACATTCAGAAACATTGTGAAGTAAACCACATGAAACAGCGGCAAATTGGCAAGAACGGCCCATGGGTGGATGAAGTCGGCTTTGGCGCCATGAGTATTGCCGGGGCATTTGGCCCTGCCGACCCGGATGTCAGCCGCAAGGCGCTGGATCTGGTTTTTGCCCAAGANNAGACCATCCGCATATCGACACTGCTTTGATTTATGGCCCCTTCACTTCTGAAACGCTGATCGGCGAGCATCTCAAGAAACATCCAACGGTGCGAAAGAAACTTCATCTTGCCACCAAAGGCGGCATCAATGCCAATCCCCGCGCCATCAACAATTCCGCCGCCTTCATGCGCGAATGTTTGGAGGGTTCACTCAAACGTTTGGGTGTGGACCACATTGATCTTTTTTATGTTCACCGCCGTGATCACACCATCTCCATCGAAGATTTGATGGTCACAATGGCGGGCTTTGTGACAGAGGGAAAAATCTTAGGCATCGGCCTGTCCGAAGTCGCGCCGTCCACATTAGAACGTGCAACAAAAGTGCATCATGTTGCGGCTGTACAAAATGAATATTCGCTTTGGTCTCGCCAGCCGGAATTGGGCATCATTCAAGCATGCAAGCGGTTAGGCACGGCATTGGTGGCTTTCTCGCCGGTAGGGCGCGGGGCACTCACTGATGTTGGTGTTGATCCAACCAAAATGGGCGTGAGTGAATGGCGCAAAACCATGCCGCGCTTTCAAGCTGAAAACTGGCCCCCCAATGCAGTCTACATTGAAAAGTTCAGAGCTTATGCAAATGCCAAGGGTTGGACCGCAGAAGCATTAGCCAACGCTTGGGTGCTGGCCCAAGGCGAGCACATCATCCCCATTCCTGGCACACGCACGGCGCAACATCATGCGGAGAATTTGAAAGCCTCAGAGATCACGCTCACCGCAAAAGATTTAACTGAGATCGAAGCCATCCTTCCCGCTGGCTTTGCGCATGGCAACAGATATTCGGCTGAACAACAGGGAAGTGCCGAGCAATATTGTTGAGCGGTGACATTGTCGCGCAATTGCTATAGTCTGCCCCGATAATAAAAAAACCAAAGGGGAAGAAACATGAATGAACTTACGTGTTTAGAACTCAGCGTTATTTTATGGCTGGCGCATGTGTTGACGCAAACCTTCATCGCGCGCGGTGAATTTGGCGATGATTATCTGTTCACCCCGCGTGACAAGAAAGTTACACCAAAGGGCCTCAACGTTGGCCGCGCCACGCGCGCGCTG
>PLXI01000255.1 GCA_003151375.1 Hyphomicrobiales bacterium | reverse complement strand
AAGGCACGCTGAGACTCAAGTGGTTTGGTTTGTTTTCAATTGATCTGAAATCAATCGTTTCGTGGCTAGGTTCCTCTCCTATTTCGTCCTCACATAGCCTCCTTCAAAAATGGCAACCGCGAAGGAACTGGAAGTCCGCTCCTGGCCCNNCCAGAAGCCGCCTTCCGCAAATGGGAAATGGCAGTAAAGTGTTGGCTCGGGCTTGGATGGAACTTATGCCATCCTGTCCGGTTACATCTGGGATGGTTCAAAAATCGAGAGGGAAAAGCAATCCGCCAATTTCCCGCGCATTGAAAGTACAGGGCTTGGGTCCAATGGAGATCGCTGCATTGGTGAAAGATGCTGCATTAGCTTGCAATACCTATTGAGGTTGCTATCGATGGCGCATATTTTGGCGGCTATGTGAAGCCAGCCAATATCCGCTCGGATCGCAAAGACCGCCGCTTGTGGCAGAACAAATCTGGCAAGCGTGAAGTTGTGGTGATCGCTCGTGAGCGTGACGGCAATTCATTGCCAGCCGTATTCAAAACAGAGGGCCAAGCTTTGAAGTTCATCCAGTCGCGCGTGGCCAAGGGAACCGTGATAAATGCGGACGAAGCCAACTCTTGGAATGATCTACACTCAAAATATGAAATGAAAAGAATAAATCACGAAGAGGCTTACAGCTTGGACGGCGCTTGCACCAATATGGCCGAAAGCTTTTTTTCTCGCGTGCGCTGTGCAGAAGTTGGTATTCATCATCACATCGTGGGCGCTTATCCGTTGCGCTACGCTCAAGAAATGTCTTGGCGTGAAGATAACCGCCGCATGTCAAACGGCGAACAAGTTAGCCGCGTTGCCCATCTTGCTATGAGCCGCAAGCCTTCGGTGGGTTTCTCAGGATATTGGCAGCGTCACAAGGTGGCGTGATTCAATTCGCACTTGGGGCTACGATTAGAAGATAACCGTCCGTGCCGTCTGTGAGAGAAATTTTGTTATCTGGCGGAGGCGCCATCATACCTGTTATGTTGCGTTCAACAGGGTAGCCGTTTTTTTGTAGAAAGCTTTGGATTTCGTCGGCAACCGCTTGATCTGTTGCGCCCCCTATGCTTTTGAGAAATACTTTTTTCTTAACAGGCATTTTTTCCAACAATTCTGCGCCGAGTTCTTGAAAAAACATCAATCTTTGAGTGGCAATATTTACATTGCCCGCCGTTATTCCACCTTGTTGGTTGTAAGACGTGACATTTTGGGTGAATTTTTCAATCAGCGGAACGTCCTTAGATTGTTCGCTTGATTGCGATGACGAGTTGATTGGTACTCCCGCGTTTTGCACCTTGGCTTTTTGATTGAGCCACATATCGACTGACCCTCCGATAAAGAGACATCCGATTAGAAATAGGCCTCCGGTAAAAAGATTAGGTCGCATAGCCGACTCCAAAAACCCAGACATGAGAATCGCAAAGCCAGCAAATAAACCTCCCTCGCAAAAATGTTTAGGCACAGTTGGAAACCTCCACCGTGCAAAACCAAATATTGCTGAGAGCCCCAGCCCAGCCGATAAGTCTTGGCTTGATCAACATTAAGTCGGTCGCCGCGGCATTACCGTCCACCGATTGGGCCAGCACCAACGGTTCGCTATATTTTATGCTTCCAACGACGCAGATGGCACCAGTCGCAACGGTAAGTGCCATAAGTACTATTCCTATATTGCGGAGAAATATGATATCGGGAGCTGATTGTGCGTCGTGGGACATTCTATTACCTTTTGGACACAACGCGCTGAAGAACATTAAAGTTCCCGTCTGTTACCTTGGCATTGCATAGGATGGGTTACCGTCCGAGGTCTAAGGCATCAAATGGCTGTTTCAAAATTGAAGTTTTACCGCCGAAGCTTTTTCGGGAGCCTCTCTGCCGCCGCGCGTTTACAGAACTTGAAAATATGGCCTAGGGGCGGACGCGTGGTTTTTCCGTCATATTACATCCAATGTCGCCATTTTGACCGCTTAGAAGTGATATAGATGCCGATCGGTACGACAGGATTTAAGTTACTGCATGATAGAAGTCGATTGAGTGCAGTTCTTGCCACATTGCCCAGCGCCATTAAAAACGGGAACAAAATAACTTTTCGTGCGTTTCGACAACATGCTGACAATTTGTTGGGAAAGAACACTGTGGCCTATTAATCTTCCCTAGAAGTCCTGGAAACGCCTATGCAGGCTATCCGTGTCAAGCTTGATAGCAGTCAGATGGCCTGAGAAATTTAAGTATGGCAAAAATCGTAAAAAAATCCGGGGAACAGAAAGCTGCTGAGGCAGACGTCGAAGACTTCAAAGAGGATCTTGGCCCATTTGTTGTGGCCGCTGAGAAGACACGCATGGCAATGGTATTCACCGATGCCAAAGAACCTGAAAATCCCATAATATTTGCCAATGACGCCTTTCTCTCTTTGACTGGATATCCCCGTGATGAAGTGCTTGGTCAAGGCTTCAATTTCCTCTTGGCGCACGCAGCCGATGCTGAGGGGCTGGCCCAAATAAAAGCCGAGTTTGAAGGTGGCTCGAGCTCCCCTTCGGAAGTGCTCTATCGCCGCAAAGATGGCACTGAATTCTGGGCGGCGATTATGGTAAACCCGGTTCGCGATGAAGAAAACAATATCGTCCAGTATTTTTCGTCGTTTGTTGATCTCACCAAGCACAAGGATGAGCAAGTCAAGTCTAGGATGCTCATTGAAGAGCTGAATCACCGCGTGAAGAATACGCTTGCGACGGTGCAATCGATTGTCTGGCAAGCTTTACGCTCGACATCTGATCCGAAGGCGATCCGCCAAGCCATCGAGTCCCGCTTACTGGCACTTTCCCGGTCGCATGACCTCTTGACCCGTGAGCATTGGAAAAGTGCAGGGTTACACGACGTGATCAGTGATGCCCTGCAGCCATTTGGGGTTACCACGAGCCATTCCAACCGCATTGTAATCCGGGGTGGCAACATCCGATTTCCGCCAAAGGTGGCTCTAGCGCTTGGCATTTCTTTCAACGAACTTGCAACTAACGCTGCAAAATATGGTGCCCTGTCAAACGTGGCAGGATCAGTTCTGGTCGAGTGGAAAACTATAACCGCATCGGAAGGCAAGCGAATAATCCTGCATTGGACCGAAACAGACGGGCCGCCTGTCAGCCCGCCTAGGCACTACGGATTCGGCTCGACCATGATCGAGCGCGGGTTGGCCCTCGAACTGGATGGCAAGATAGATCTCGATTACAAGTCTGGAGGCGTTGTTTGCACAATGAACTTTCCAGCCCCTCGAGGTGATGACAATGAATAAATTATTGTCTGAACGCCGCATTCTTGTTGTCGAGGATGAAATACTCATCCTCATGATGATTGAAGACATGCTGGCTGACCTCGGATGTAAATCCGTTTCCGCCGCAACCAAGAACGAACAGGCAATTGCGCTGGTTGAAGGACAATTCTTTGACGCTGCCATGCTTGATATGAATCTGAATGGCAAGATCAGCTATGATGTGGCCGATGCCCTCGCTGCGCGCGGCGTGCCGTTTGTTTACGCCACCGGCAATAGCGTCCGCGATACGCGAGATGGGTTTCGTGACCGTCCCGTCCTCAAAAAGCCATTCAGCCATGAAGAATTGACCAAGGCACTGTCCGGCCTATTACCACCGTAATGCAGAGAGAATTATTTCCAGTTT
>PLXI01000186.1 GCA_003151375.1 Hyphomicrobiales bacterium | reverse complement strand
CCAGGGGAATATTGCCGCGTTTTCTGATCTCGCGAACAGGCGATGGACCAACCGCCATGACGGGGCAAGAAATTACAAAACCATCGGCCAAAGGAAAAGCATCACGCATGGCAAGCCTCACAAACCTATTTATCGTGAGCCAAGCTTGCGCCAGCCAAGTTGCAATTTGGTTAAACAAAGGTTGACGGAATGTTTAAAATTTAGGCCTTCAACAACCACTCATGTTCCTTGGCGTTGTTGAACTTCCACACCCGCTTTGGCCCAGCCATCACGTTGAGATAATAAAGATCATAGCCGTGAATGGTGGCGCAGGGGTGATAGCCCTTCGGCACTATCACCACGTCACCATCTTCCACCGCCATGGCCTCATCCAATTTGCGATCATCGGTATAAACCCGCTGAAAGGCAAAACCTTGCGGCGGGTTCAGGCGGTGATAGTAAGTCTCTTCCAACAGGCTTTCCGCAGGAAGATTATCCTTGTCGTGCTTATGCGATGGATAAGAGGATGTACTGCCATTTGGCGTGATCACTTCCACCACCAATAGGCTTTCCGCTGAGCCGTCTCACTCCGGCATAATGTTGGTGACATAGCGTGTGTTCGAACCCTTGCCGCGGGTGATGACTTCCAGGCTCGCTGGATCAATCACCTTCAGCGGCATGGTGCCTTTTGCGGGTGCTGTGCAAACGTTGATCACCAGCTCGTTCTCGGCCTTCACCACCCACTTGGATTTTGGTGGCAAATAAATGCTCCAGGGCTTGCCTTCAAACACGCTTCCACGCTCACCCAGCACACCTAAATCCTTGCCATCCACCGAAACGCGGCCTTTGCCGGACATGAACACAATGCACGTCTCACGCTTGGCCTCAAAGCCTTTGGCGATTTTGCCAGCAGCCAATTTCCACACTTCATGGCCCACATATTTCCACTTGGCCGATTTTGGCGTGACATCAATAATCTTGCCGGTTTTCTTTTTGGCTCTGATAAGAAGCTTGGGCATTTAGGAACGTGCCTCATTCCAAATTTTCACCAGCGAGGCATATTTCGCAGCCATATTATCAATGGCCACCGCATCCGTCATCTTGCCCGCAAGCCATGCTTCAGCGGCCTCCAAAAAAATCGTGCGGCCTACCGCAAAGCCCTTCACATGCACTTTATCAGCAACCGTTTTAAAACCTTTAGCCAGTTCTGCTTCAGGCGCATCAAGGCCAAGCACAACTACACCGCGACATAGCGGATCGCGCGCATCAATCACTTTGCCAATGGCATCCCAAGCAGCGCCATTTTCTTGCGGCTCAAGCTTCCACCAATCAGGTTTGATGCCAATGGCATAAAGCTCTTCCATCACCCGCGAAACCGTATCATCAAGCATCGGGCCATTCTTGGAGGCGACAATTTCAATCAACAATTCGCGCCCCACAACGCGCGCGGCGAGATAAAGATGCATCAGTTTTTGTTGCTGCTTGCGCTTCATCTCTGGCGAATCGTCGGGATGATAGGCCGCCAAGCATTTGATGGTGTGGGTGACGGGCCATTCAATCAGGCGACCGCCCATCTCTTGTGAAAACTCAAAACGCAGCGGCCGCGAGCCGGGGTCTTCCACCGGACGCGCAATCCATAGGCCCAATTTTTCAGCATCAAACATCGCTTCGCGGCCATATTTATCATCAAGCAGCGTGCCATAACCCGGCCTGCCTTTTGAAACCTTGGCCATGGCCTTCACCGCAAGGCGCTTGAAGGGCGGAAGCCTGTCGTAAGAAGCGCCCACCTTATCGGCAACATCCTCGAGCGACTTGCGGTGATCAATCGCGAAGGATAATATCTGCTTTGGTAGCGCCCTGCGCCCCAATGCCCAATGCAGATGGTTGATCGTCTCATCCTTGCGCAGCGCCTTAAAGGGCGAACCATTCTTCAAGAAATATTGCAACTCATCCCAATAAACATATTCAGGCGAGCACAGCAGGCGCGAAACCGCAAAGGCCCCGCACGCATTGGCCCAAGTGGCGCAGGTTTCATAGGGCTCATCTTTCAGCCAGCCGCGCAAAAAGCCAGACATGAAAGCATCACCAGCGCCCAACACATTATAAACTTCAATCGGAAAACCGCGGCCGACAATTCCTTCTTCGAGAGAAGCTGGAATTGCGCTTGGATAAACCACACAGCCCATTGGCCCGCGCTTGAGCACAATAATGCCTTTGGAAATCTTGCGGATATTCTTCAGCGCTTTCAGCGTATTAGTGGTGCCGCCAGCGATATGAACTTCCTCTTCGGTGCCGATGATAAGATCACAGTCAGCCAGAATTTTTTGCAAGTGTGACGTCACCTTGCTGCTCTTGATATAACGGCTCTCGCCTGCACCATGCCCAGCAAGGCCCCAGAGGTTCGGGCGATAATCAATATCTATGATAATCCGGCGCATGGCTTTCTTGGCGATCTTCATCGCCTTGCGCTGCGCTGCTGCGGTATTGGCCCTCGCAAAATGCGTTCCCGTCACCAGCAGTGCCTTGGCCGATAGAATGAATTCTTTTTTGACGTCAGCTTCACACAATGCGGCGTCCGCGCAATTATCGCGGTAGAAAATCAGCGGGAAAGTTTTGTCATTTTCAACCGACAATAAAACCAGCGAGGTGAGGCGTTCTTTGTCCGTCACAACGCCCGTGGCGGAAACCCCTTCGCGGGCCAACTGCTCTCGCACAAATCGGCCCATCTGTTCATCACCCACACGGGTGATGAGACCCGTCTTCAAACCCAGCCGCGCTGTGCCAATGGCGATATTTGTGGGCGAACCGCCAACCGATTTGGCAAAGCTGCCAATATCCTCAAGCCTTGCGCCAATCTGCTGGCCATAAAGATCAACCGAACAGCGGCCCATGGTGATGACATCAAGCTTAGGCAAAGACATGAAGTTTGATCCTTTATGAGGTGAACCCACTTATGCGAAAGCCTGCATATGAAAGCAAGTTTGGCGGGCCATTACCCATCATAATGCCTCAGCGCTTGACATTGCACTGCAACATATCTAAGTGACGGCCATCGCTGCTACAGCATAATGCCCAAACGACGACGTGAGGTGCTTTTTTAAAGCAACCAGTCAGGCAAACAGCAAACAACTCTCCTTTCACGTGGGATGGTCAACCTCGCCAGCTTCAGGACAGCTCGCGTGGCCAAATCCCTTATGTTCCTGCGAAAGTATTATTTTGACTCAATTTACCGATCTCGGCCTTTCAGCGCCGATTCTCAAAGCCCTAGCCCAAGAGGGCTATGACACCCCAACGCCGATTCAGGCCAAAGCCATCCCGCCATTGCTGGAAGGCAAAGACCTGCTTGGCATCGCCCAAACTGGCACCGGCAAGACAGCCGCCTTCGCCTTGCCGATTTTAGAGCGCCTGTCGCAAAGCACAGAACGCGCCGCCAAAGGCACCGCCAAAGTTTTGATCCTCACGCCAACGCGTGAGCTTGCCGCCCAAATCGGCGAGAGCTTCAAAACCTATGGCCGCAACATAAAATTCTCCCGCGCCACTGTTTTCGGTGGCACCTCCATCGGCAAGCAAGTTGAGCTTTGCCGTGGTGGCTTAGATGTTCTGGTTGCAACGCCAGGCCGTTTGGTCGATCTGATCGAGCGCCGCTGCATCAGCTTGAGCAAAGTTGAAGTCTTCGTGCTGGATGAAGTGGATCAGATGCTTGATCTTGGCTTCATTCACGCCATCCGCCGCATCGTTTCGCTTCTTCCTAAAAAGCGTCAGAACCTGTTTTTCTCGGCCACCATGCCAAAGGAAATCGCTGGCCTTGCCGCTGGTCTGTTAACAGACCCAGTGCGTGTTGAAGTGACACCTGCGGCCACCACCACCGAGCGCGTGAACCAATCGGTGATCCATGTTGACCAACCCGGCAAAATGGCTTTGCTCAATGAGCTGCTCAAAGACAATAACATGACGCGCACTTTGGTGTTTACACGCACCAAGCACGGCGCTGATAAAGTTGTGCGTGCATTGGCTCAAGCCAATTACACAGCTTCGGCAATTCACGGCAACAAGAGCCAAGCCAATCGCGAAAAAGCACTGGCTGGTTTTAAAAGCGGCAAGATCTTGGTGCTTGTGGCCACAGACATTGCAGCCCGCGGCATCGATATTGACGGCGTGAGCCATGTGATCAACTTTGATCTGCCACATGTGCCTGAATCGTATGTTCACCGCATTGGCCGTACGGCCCGCGCCGGCACTGAAGGTTCTGCCATTGCGCTGTGTGCTGGTGATGAGCGTTCATTGCTGCGCGATATTGAGCGCACCATCAGAATGTCCATTCCCGTTATGGTGCATCCACTGGGCAAGGCTGAAGTGCCACAAGGTGGCCAAGAACAGCGCCGCCCCAATGGCCGCGCCACTGCACCTAAACAGCGTGGAGATCGCCCTCAATCGGATCGTCCAAAGTTTGAGCGTCCAACGCGCGAACGTTCAGATCGTCCAGCTTTTTCTGATCGCAAGCCGCATTTTGAAAAGCCAGCCCATGTTGAGGCAGCATCGCAAGAGGCACGTCAAGAATCTGCCAAAGAGGCCGCTCAGCGCGCCAATTGGACGCCACTGCAAGGTGAGCCAACCATCATGTATCAAAAGCCCAAGCCGCGTGAACCACAGGCTGAGCGTCCGCATCAGCCATGGTTCAAGAAGAATGGTTTCGATAGTAAGTTTGAAAACAAGCGCGGCGCAGGCCGTGGTGATTTCAAACCACGCGGTGATCGCCCAACGGGTGATCGTCCGAAGTTTGGTAGCACTCCAGCTGAAGGTACAGGCGAAGCTCGTCCATTCAACAGCGAGCGCCCGCGCAAATCATTTGGCGATAAACCCTTTGGCGCCAAGCCATTCGGCGGCAAGCCACGCTATGATAGAGGCGACAAGCCAGCTTTCAATCGTGACGATCGTCCACGCACTGAAGGTGGTGGCGAACGCCGTGATTTTGCGCCACGTGGTGATGCAAAGCCATTCAACCGCGATCATGCCCCACGCCAAGACCGCCCATTCAACAGCGACCGCCCGCATCAAGAACGTGGCGAACGCCCAGCTCACTTTGGCGATAAGCCACGTGGAAATTTTGGTGACAAGCCTCGCGGAAACTTCGGCGATAAACCACGCGGTAATTTCGCTGGCGGCAAGCCACGCAACAAATTCCCAGGCGCTGGCAAGCCAGGTGGTTTCAGCAAACCAACAGGCGGCACGTTCAAGCGCAAAGAACGCTCTGAAGGCTAAGCCATTTCATATATCCAACAAAAAAGCCCGCGATCACTCGCGGGCTTTTTAATTTATGTTCACTGCTCAGATTAAATGTGCCTGAGCCGCCACCGCTTTACCAAAAAAGCGCCATCGCATTTTGCAACGTGAGGTAAAAGCCCCANNGACACCGACCAGCGCCCAGCTCAGAACCAATTTAGTCGAATTATCTTGCGTGGAATCATTCATTTTTTACCCCATCGGTCGTCATGTAAAAACGTTGGTCAACCGGTTTCATCAGCAAGTTGAGCACGAAGCCAACCACCAACAAACCAGCCATGATATACATCGTCACGGTATAGGCATCGGCCTTAGCGACACCGCTGTCGATTTGATATTGGCGAATATAATTCACCAACACCGGCCCAGCCACACCAGCCACCGACCAGGCGGTCAGCAGGCGTCCGTGAATGGCACCGACATAGCGCGTGCCAAACACATCACGCAGATAGGCCGGGATCGTTGCAAAGCCGCCGCCATACATTGAAAGGATGATGGCATAGAACAATACGAATAGCGCGATGCTGCCGGACTTGCCGGTGGATGGCACCAAAGCATAGAGCGCAATACCAAGCGCAAAGAAGACAGCATAGGTCCATTTCCGTCCGATGNNGGCGTGATACGGCCGGGGAACATTTCTTGGCTCATCGCCGAGGCTTGGCCCAACACCCCGATGCCCGCTGTCACATTGAGACAAAGAACACCCCACAACAACCAGAATTGCGGTGTGCTTAAAGCATTATCAATGTGAACGTTATGCGTTGTCACCAATGCCGCCTGCGTGGTCGGGGCAGTCCAACCCGCCGGCGTCCAGCCATCAGCAGGCACACGCACCAGATAAGCGCCGATCATCATGAAAATGAAATAGATGATGCCCAGCACCACAAAGGTTTCCATCACGCCAATATGCGTTGGCGATGAAAACTGCTTCATCAGATAAACTGAAAGTGGTGAGGCAATAAACGCCCCGCCGCCAAAGCCCATGATGGCCATGCCTGTTGCCATGCCGGGCCGATCAGGAAACCAGGTAATCAAGGTTTTAACCGGCGAGATATAACCAAGCCCAAGGCCGATGCCGCCCAAAACGCCATAGCCAAGAAAGATGACCCACAGCTGGTGCAGATAAACCCCTAAGGCCGAAACCAGAAAGCCGCCACCGAAGCAACAAGCCGCCAAGGCCATGGCCTTGCGTGGGCCCACGCGGTCAAGCCAAGTGCCGCCGAAAGCCGCAGACAGGCCGAGGAAAACGATGGCAATGGAGAAGATCCAGCCAAGCGATGCCAGGTTCCAATCATCAGCGGCCGAAGCCGTGATGCCCAGCAGCTTTGACATCGGCAAATTAAATACGCTGAAGGCATAAGCCTGCCCAATACAAAGATGAATACATAAAGCGGCGGGTGGCACCAACCAACGGCTGAAGCCAGCGTCGGCCACCGTGCGTGACCGATCAAGCCACGAACCTGAATCTGACATAGACATTATTTCCCTCCCCATTTTTGTTTTAAGCTAACGCTACGGCGCGGCGCGGCGCTTGGCAAGGTGAGTTTGGTTGGTGGGGTTGAGCAACTAAGTTTCGAGGTTCACTCACAACAAAAATAGCCCGCGATCACTCGCGGGCTATTTTTATTGCATCACACTCACCCTTAATACGTCACCCCTGCTCCGCCACCCAGTGCACAGCAAGTCCTTAGAAAACTCGCACCGTTGCAGAACGTGTCAACTTAACGTACTTTGCGAAAGTCGTGACTGCAATTAGGTGAAGGTGATTAAGTGAGAGAGGGATTCACAAATCAGCATACCAAAATTCTTCGATCTGCCTTCCTTTTTTCGAATCTCATATTTGCTTCAACTAAACCAACATTTGGCAACGTCGAAACTCAATATATAACTTCAACATCCGTTCACGTTGGCAGTGCGGATTTTGAATACATGGTAATTTGGGACGAACCGGTCAAAGAAGAACTAAGAGTAACATTTAACCACTCAGAAAATACTTCCTCCGGGAAAGGGGTTACTTTACAGGGTGCAGGTGGCTTAAATATTTGTAGCCCAATGGATGGAAATACCGTCTACGGATTATTTAAGAGCAATGTGTTTGAAATAAATTTTCAACGGCAAACGATCAAACCAATTGAACCTATAGAAATGAAGAACAAGCTGGTCTTCTTAGGAAGGTTTGAGATTTCTGATCTAATGAGTCCATCGCAGCACAGATTAATCAAGTTTCTAAAAGCACCCGACATCGGATCAGGCCCTTCTGAGCCATGTTCATTGAATGCAGGATCATAAATAGATTCAGGGCGCGCATAACAAAAAAGCCCGCGAGGTAATCGCGGGCTTTTTTTAATGCGGTCTGAATGGTGAAGTTTTAAGCCGCCAGCGCAGCCCTATCCTCATCCGTCATCTCAGCCACTGGGATTGCGCGTTCGGCAAGAACAGTAAGCCCCTTGGGGTTCACTTCAGCAAAGCCGCCGCGCACGAAAATGCGTTCAGAACTTTTGGCAGAACTCACCACCACCACGCCAGCACGCAAAGATGTGAGGATTGGCGCATGTTGCGCCAAAATCGTCATCTCGCCTTCGCTGCCAGGAATGACAACGCTTTCCACATCCCCTGAGAACAGAAGCTTTACGGGCGAGACGAGTTCAAAGTGCAGTGCCATCAAATTAATTCCTTAAGCCGCTTCGGCTGCCATCTTCTTGGCTTTGGCAATGGCTTCATCGATATTGCCCACCATGTAGAAAGCAGGTTCTGGCAGATGGTCATAATCACCATTGCACAGGCCTTTGAAGCCCTTAATCGTGTCTTCCAATTTCACCTGAACGCCGGGCGAGCCGGTGAACACTTGGGCCACGTCAAAAGGCTGGCTCATAAAGCGCTCAATCTTGCGGGCACGAGACACCGCGAGCTTATCTTCTTCGGAAAGTTCATCCATGCCCAAAATGGCGATGATGTCTTGCAGCGCCTTATAGCGTTGCAGAATTTGCTGCACTTGGCGCGCCACAGCATAATGCTCTTCACCCACAATGCGTGGGTCCATCATGCGCGAGGTCGAATCCAGCGGATCAACTGCTGGATAAATACCTTTTTCAGCAATCGAACGCGACAGCGTGGTGGTTGCGTCCAAATGCGCGAAGCTCGTTGCTGGTGCCGGATCGGTCAAATCGTCGGCAGGCACATAGATGGCCTGCACTGAGGTGATCGAACCTTTGTGCGTGGTGGTAATGCGCTCTTGCAATGCGCCCATGTCGGTGGCCAGCGTAGGTTGATAACCCACAGCTGATGGAATGCGGCCCAAGAGAGCAGACACTTCAGAACCGGCTTGCGTGAAGCGGAAAA
>PLXI01000050.1 GCA_003151375.1 Hyphomicrobiales bacterium | reverse complement strand
AGCCAGCACATCTGATTGCAGCACCTTCGGCAATGCCAGTTCCTGCACCCGCAGATGTGCCAGTTGAAGCGGTTGCTGAAAGCGCGCCGCCTGAGCAAACAGAGACTGGCGTTGTAGAGCCACAAGCTCCTGCCCCGCTCGAAGTGCCAAGTCTCATGGATGTCAAAGTCTGGTGGCCAAAAGATACAGGCCCGTTCCGCGCCAAGCCTGAACGCGTCAAGCCGCAGCGCGTGGAACGCCCCAAGAGTGACAAGCCTAAGTTTGAGCGCAAACCTCATATAGCTCGTGAGGGTAAGCGCAATGGGCAACACCGCGGCAAACCGGAGCGTAAGATTGAGGCGCGACCACCTGCGCCTGAAAAGCCCATTGATCCCAATTCGCCATTCGCCAAATTGATGATCCTGAAAGAGCAGATGAAGGGGAATTGAGCCTGAACCAACGCCTTGATAAATGGCTGGTCTATGCGCGCTTTGTGAAACATCGCTCAGACGCGGATGCCCTGATTGAAGGTGGGCATGTGCGCCTCAACCGCCAGCGCGTTTCCAAAACAGGTCACGCTCTCAAGCCCGGCGATGTGCTCACTCTCACCTTATATTCGGGCGTACGCGTGATTAAGATTCTGGGGGCAGCACCTCGCCGTGGCCCAGCCAGCGAAGCCCAGTTGCTTTATGAGGATGTGGCAGAAAATCCCACCACCCAAAATCAGGATGCATAAGCGCGGCAGGCCTGCTATCAGGCAGCACAACTTTCAAATTTATGGATTGCCATGACCTATATCGTCACCGAAAATTGCATCAAATGCAAATATATGGNNTCTACGAAGGCGAAAACATGCTGGTTATTAAGCCGGAAGAATGCATTGATTGCGGCGTGTGTGAACCTGAATGCCCGGCCGATGCCATCAAGCCCGATACCGAGCCTGGCTTAGATAAGTGGCTGGCCCTGAACACAGAATATGCCCCCCTTTGGCCCAATATCACCATAAAACGCGATGGCCCGGCCGATGGCAAAGAGTGGGATGGTAAGCCAGACAAATTGGCGCTTTTGTCACCAAATCCCGGCGAAGGTGATTGATTTCATTCCGATTCCCAGCCCTTCGCTGTTAACCATACCGGCCACTTGTTAACAAATTTCGACAGTGTACGGACTAAACGCCTTTAAAAATCCATAAATCTGTGCTATATGCAGTTTCATTAAACAATCCATCTCCTGGCAGTCCGGGCTTTTCAAGCTCGGATTTTTTAACGCCCGATCAACGGGTTGCTGGCGATGACAGATGAACAGGCGATTAGACACATGCCCAAATCCAAAAAAACTCCGGCCAAAGCTGTTAAAAAGGTGAAGCTTAAGATTAAGCATCCTGTGAAGGCTAAGCCTGCCCCAAAGAAGCCTGCTGCCAAAGCTGTCGCTCATAAGCCTGCCGCGAAGTCCGCTGCAGCTAAGCCTGTGGCCAAGCCCGTTGCGCACGCCCCTAAGGTCGCTGCAAAGCCAGCGCCAATTGCCACCAAGCCTGCGGTTGCAGCCCCAGTCGTGAAGGCTGCCGCAGCGCCAACGCCTAAGAAAATCCATTTTAAGATCGGCGAGTTGGTGGTTTATCCTGCGCATGGCGTGGGCAAAATTTCTAACGTCGAAGAACAAGAAATCGCAGGCGTAAAGCTTGAGCTTTACATTGTCGACTTTGAAAAAGAAAAGCTCCGCCTCAAAGTGCCAACCAATCGTGCTGAACAAAAAGGCATGCGCCATTTGGCTGACCGCACGATGATTGAAGGCGCCATGAAAGTGATCCGTGGCCGCGCCCGTATCAAGCGCACAATGTGGAGCAGGCGTGCGCAAGAGTATGATGCAAAAATCAATTCGGGTGACATGATTTCAGTGGCCGAAGTTGTGCGCGATCTTTATCGCTCAGAGCGCCAACCAGAGCAGAGCTATTCTGAACGCCAATTGTTTGAACAGGCGCTAGCTCGCTTTGCCCGCGAATTGGCAGCAGTTCGCAAGGTTGATGAAGATCAATGCATCAGAGAGCTTGAAGAATATCTCGCCCGCAACGCCAAGCGCGGTGCTGCCGAAAAAGTCGAAGACGATAGCTCCGAAGAAGCCGCATAAGTTTCTCGAGAGTGAAATTCTTAAAGGCCGGATTTCGATCCGGCCTTTTTTATTACGACGCTCAACTCGTCGACTGACAGCGCTTCCACTCAACAGGATCAACTGGCTTGCTGTCTTTGATGGTGAACGAAGTCATGTTCTCATCGTTTAGCAAACGCAGGTATATTTGGTCACCAGCGTGATCTTCGCCAGCGGGAACAGTGTAGGTGAATTCATGGCGCTTATACACGCCATCAAATCCAGGTTTGCCACCCAATGAAATTTGTGGGCCGTTGATTTCTATCCGTGTGTTAACACCCGTACACCACGCCCCATCAATCTTGTCAGCAAAAGCGGCAGTGGGAAGGAGAAGGAAAAACGCCGTAAAAATTTTGCGCATGATCACACCTCATTGAAGATGGTCAAAGTTTAGTCCCGCAAGACGATTACACTCAAGTTCATATTGCTGCCTCATATCCGCCTTCTCAATCCACATCACGCCGCCTCAATTCCCTCAGCGGCGAATACTTCCTGTGCAGCAAACAACGCATTTAACGAGGCAGGAAAGCCAGCATAGACTGCCATTTGAATGATGATCTCCAGAATCTCATCACGCATCAGCCCCACATGCAGCCCAGCAGCCACATGCACCTTGAGCTGCGGCAATGCGTTGCCCACGGCCACAAGTGCGGCAATCGTTGCAATTTCACGCTGCTTGAGATCAAGCCCGCCTCGCGCATAGATATCTCCAAAGGGAAACTCCACCAGATAGCGCGCAAAATCCGGCGAGATCGCTGCCACTTTGGCCACAACGTCCTCGCCCGCGCGGCCGTCGACTTCTGAAAGCCGGGCGAGACCTCGCTGATAACGCGTTTCATTTTGTATCTGCATTTTTTATCGACCTTTTCTGTTCTGCGGCATAGCCGCCAATTTTTTTGTTCAGAACAGAAAGGCTCTCTTGAAGCGACGCCACTTGCGTCTTCACGCGTTTGGGGTGAGCTACAAGAAGTTCGCGTCGCTCGCCAATAGTTGCCGCGCCACGCGCACGCAATCGCGCGTAAGCGATCATCTCGGCAAGTGGCATATCCGTGGTCTTGAGGCGTGAGATGAAGGCCAGCCAAACCAGCGCATCGGCATCATAATCACGTTGGCCTGATTTCCGGCCCGTGCGCGGCAGAAGGCCAATCTTCTCATAATAACGCAGCGTATGCGCCGAGAAGCCAGACTTTTGCGCCAACTCGCCAATCCTCATTTGCCTTTTCCATCCTTAACGCAAAGACAGATAGAACTTCGAGTTCACTCCAAGTCAAGCGCCTATTGTGCTTGCATGTCGGCCTTGGAAATCCCCGCCACCTGCACCGGCTTTTTCATCGCGTCGCGCCTGAAAGGCTCGCCCAGTTCTTGGTTCAACATGGCCTCAATCAATGTGGTTTTTCCATGCTTCATCTGGTCTTCAATCGCTTTGTGCAGCGCTGTCGTCAGTTCATCCATTGTGCGGGCCACGATGCCTTGCAGCCCGCAGGCCTTGGCAATGCCGGCATAAGACACTTGCTCATCCAATTCTGTGCCCACGAAATTATCGTCGTACCATAGCGTCGAATTGCGTTTCTCAGCACCCCATTGATAATTGCGGAATACAATCTGTGTAATTGCCGGCCATTCTTTGCGGCCAATGGCCGTGAGTTCAGTGACCGCGATGCCAAAGGCCCCATCGCCAGAAAAACCAACCACGGGCACATTTGAGCAGGCGATTTTAGCACCCACCACAGAAGGCAGACCGTAGCCACAGGGGCCGAACAAGCCGGGTGCCAAATATTTGCGACCTTCGTCAAAGGTTGGATAGGCATTGCCGATGGCGCAGTTATTTCCGATGTCCGATGAAATAATCGCTTCACGCGGAAGTGCAGCTTGAATGGCGCGCCAGGCCATGCGCGGGCTCATCCATTTTGGTTTGGCCGCACGCGCGCGCTCATTCCAGGTGGTACCGGGATCATCATTCTCATGATCCATCGATGAAAGCTGCTGCGCCCATTTAGATTTCGTCGTGGCGATGAGATCTTTGCGCATCTCGCGTTCATGATCCCCGGCACCTGCAGAGAGTTTAGCCAAAATTGCCGTGGCCACTTTTTTGCTATCGCCAACAATGCCCACAGCAATTTTCTTGGTGAGGCCGATGCGCGATGGGTTGATATCCACCTGAATTATCTTGNNACCCGGCAATGTGGAAAATGGATTGAGCCTTGTGCCCAGCGCCAACACCACATCAGCTTTTTGGATGAGTTCCATTGCGGCCTTAGATCCGTTGTAGCCCAGCGGGCCTGCGTAAAGTGGATGCTTGCCGGGGAAAGCATCATTGTGTTGATACCCAACACAAACGGCTGCATCCAATTTTTCTGCCAGCTTCATCGAGGCCGAAATGGCCCCGCCCAATACAACGCCTGCACCATTAAGGATCACGGGGAACTTTGCCTCAGACAATAACTTTGCCGCCGCAGCTAAAGCCTCCTCACCACCTGATGGCCGCTCAAATTCCACAATCGCCGGAAGTTCAATATCAATCACCTGTGTGAAATAATCACGCGGCATGTTGATTTGGGCGGGCGCTGAATGGCGCTTGGCGTTCATGATCACGCGGTTGAGAACTTCTGCCACACGCGAGGCGTCACGCACCTCTTCTTGGTAACACACCATGTCTTTGAACAAAGCCATCTGCTCAACTTCTTGGAAGCCGCCCTGCCCGATCGTTTTATTCGCCGCCTGCGGCGTAACCAACAGCAGTGGCGTGTGATTCCAATAAGCGGTTTTTACCGGTGTAACGAAATTGGTGATGCC
>PLXI01000146.1 GCA_003151375.1 Hyphomicrobiales bacterium | reverse complement strand
TCAGCAGTAAATCAGCAAAGCCAATGATCGGGGTGAGCATGTTGTTAAAGTCATGCGCCAAGCCGGATGAGAGTTGGCCCACCGCCTGCATCTTTTGGCTTTGCACCAATTGCGCTTCCAGTAATTTACTTTCGGTTTTGTCGATCGCAAAAACCGCTGAGCCTTCGCCGCGTTTGCCTGGCACCAAAGTTAAATGCGCGCTGCGCTCCTCGGTTCCAGCAAAGCCCACATCAAGCTGAACTGTTTGATCGCTCTTGGCTTCGCTGCGCCGTGCCGTAAAGCGTGCCGCACTTTCGCCATCCATTGTGTCGGCCATCTTGCCACCACGCATCAATTTTGACGACAATGCCAGCAGTGGTGCATTGGCGTTGATAATGCGCCCTTCATCATCCAAAGTGGCATATCCAATGGGCAACGATGACATGAGGGCGAGTGGACCTTCAACGCCCCTTTCCTCAATGGTTCCGCGCATCACCATGCAGCGCGCCGGTAGGGGTTTGCCATTTCCATCATAATCGGCACGGTTGATCAACGTGTACATCTCGCTGGAACCATTCTTAGCCCGCAGTGGCAAAGCAAACCGATCAATACGGTGGCCGTTTTCTTTGGGCTCCAGTGCAATGAGCACTTTGGCAGACGCAGGCCCGATCACCTGCTCTAATGTCATCTTGCCAGATTGCACTTCCATCAAGTCAAAACCCAACCATGCAGCCAGCGTGGCATTGATATAGTCCACTTTGCCATTGGGCAACGCTGAGAAAAAACCAACTGGCGCCTGATCCAAATATGAGATGATGAATTGCAGGCGTGCAAAGGCGCCTTCTTGGCGCATGCGGTCTTCAGTGACATCAAGCAGCCGCCATAAGGTTTTGCCGCCGCGGTTGTTCGCCGCCATTGGCGAGACTTGCATGCGCAGCCACTTGGCATTTTTCGCGTCAGCAAATGGCGCAGATGAGCCAGCGGCAATCCGCATGTCTCTAATCTCTGGCCGGTCTTGGCTGGCGGCTTGACCAAGCTGATAAACTGGCTCAGCAAAATCCGGATAGCCCGCATAAAGCACATCAAAGCCCACCAGCCGCGAAAGCTTGGCCGACGCAGTCATCTTCATATAAGGCGCATTGGCATAAACCGCGCGGCCCTTGGCATCAGCAACCACGGCAGGTTCCGCCAGTGCGTCCACCACAGCATCATAAAACTGTCGTTCGCCATCAGGCGCAGGCCGTTGCACAAGTTGCAACAAGAGATGAAAAATATAAGTAAGACCTAAAAAGCACAGGCCCAACACAGGCAAAAATAAGTTGTGTCCAGTAGGCACTTGCGATTGCACCAAACTCAACCACAAGAACAGCACAAAGCCGGCCGCAAGCAATGGCACGACATGGCGCAAAACCGCCTGCCCCACAGCTGATTGGCTTTCACTCTGGTCTGTCATTGCCGCGCTAGGTCCCTCGAATCGCCTGAATATAGGCGAAACCAGCGCTGCGCCGCAGCCAAAGATTAACAACGCACACACAGCTTTTGTTTTGTCACGAATTTGTGCTAAGTTCGTTTAGCGTTAGGAGTGCGTAATATGCCAGAAATTCAACCTTATATGTTCTACATCGCCATGGCACTGGCTGTGTTGGTGGTGTTGTTGTTGATAACCGCCCTCTTTAGGCGCCTGCGTGGCGGCACACGTGGTGGCAGGGGCACGCGTCTCGGCATCAATGAGTTTTGTGAGATTGATGAGACACGCCGCTTGGTGCTGGTGCGCCGTGACAATGTTGAACATTTGGTGCTGATCGGCGGGGCACAAGATTTGGTTATTGAAAGTGGCATCGCCACAGGTGCGCAGGCCAGACATCCAGTGGATGATGCTGTGGCCGCGACCCGCAATGAAGATGTCGTTCCATTCCGCACCGCCCCGCGTGCACCAATTTTTGGCACTAAGCGCCCCAGCCTGCATGCGGTTGACGACAAGCCTGACGGAAATGATCCTAAACTGGCTTAGGCCAAAGCATTCTTGCCTTCAGCCCAACGGATGAACTGAATAATCGGCATGGCGGCCAACACGGCCCAGACCTTGCCGATAATCTGCCCTGATAAAAAGTCCAAGCTGTGAAAAGCCAGTTGTAGAAACAACACGCTATCGACCAAAATGCCAGCCAGCGTGCTCACCGCAACGGCCAGCAATAGTCCGCGTTTTTGCAGTGGCGTAAACACCAAGGCATCGGCCGTTTCTGAGAACACAAAAGCCGCAACCGAAGCCACAACCAAAGCCGTTGGTGAAATGGCCCAGGAAATCAAAGCGCCAATCACAATGGCCGCAAGTGAAAAGCCAAGGCCCAAACGCCGTTGCACCAAATCACGCAACACCAAAGCAGCACCAATTGCCAGCACGCCACTGGGTGCGGCAATGCCGGGCCAAACTGGAATCATGCAGGGGCCATCTGGCACACAGAAAGTGCCGACATGCCCGATCAGCCAATTGGCCAACGGAATGCAGGCGATATAAAACGCAAAGCAAACATAACCCTGAAGCTTCTTGTCCATCATTCTCATCCTCGTCCGCGGTAAGGTGCAACACCTTGATCGGGGATCCATAAGTTCTTTGGTGCCACGCCGGTTTGATAAAACACATCAATCGGTATGCCGCCGCGTGGATACCAGTAGCCGCCAATGCGCAGCCATTTGGGCTTCAGCAATTTTGCCAAGGTCTTGCCGATGGTCACCGTGCAATCTTCATGAAAGGCCCCGTGATTGCGAAACGCGCCGAGATAAAGTTTTAGCGATTTACTTTCCACCAGAAACTCGTCCGGCACATAGTCAATCACCAGATGGGCAAAATCCGGCTGGCCGGTCATGGGGCATAGCGAAGTGAATTCCGGCTGCACGAAGCGCACCATAAACGCCGTGCCAGCTTGTGGATTAGGCACCTTCTCAAGCTCCGCCTCTTGCGGGCTAGCGGGAAGCTTGGTGGGCGTACCCAGCTGCTTTAAGCCAGCGTAAATATCTTTTTTGGCCATGCGCCATCGCTCCTAATTTCAGGCGCAGCAACACAAGGCAATGAAATGCAAAGTGCAAGTTTTGACTGGGGTGCTGCGACCAGAGGTGTAAAAACCTGAGGGGCGGATAGCAAAGGGGGGAGGGAAAGTAAAGTGTGAAGGGTGTTGGCGCCCGCCCACGGCTGGCCTAGACGACCTTTAGCCTTAACGCTGACCAGTCTTCATCGATCGCAATTTGCGACACAGTATCGAGACCAATTGTTGATACATACTCGCGAATGCTATCCCTGTTGATATCCGTGATCTTTTGCGATGTGCCCTTGATATACGCAACCCAGAGGGCACCACCTGGTTCAAGCAAAGATTTGCAATTTGGCAGGCCCTTAATCAGCGCAGCCTTGTCCTTGGCAAACATAAGGATAAGCCCGCTTGGCTTGTTTCCTGTGGTGATCAATGCTGCACCAGAAGGTAAGGCTCCAATTAGCTCCGCAGCGTTATCAGGCTGCTGCTTAAGAAGTAAAGTCTTGCCCACTTTAAGGCCCAGTTTCTGCGCAACTGTTTTTTCGCTCATGCTTCAGTTTACCACGCGAAGCTTTGGGTGCAAGTTTCAGTCGCGAAGACGATTTTTCTGCAAAATTAGTCGCAGTAGAATATCGCCTCCCCACCTTTGACCTTTTGCCATCAAACCCCCATATGCGTGAAATGCTCAGTCATCTCTTTTCATGGCTCGAAAGCCGCGTTAACTCTTTCCCGGCCGAGGCCCCATCTATGCCCCCGGCCACCACCTGGGGCTTCATCCGATTTTATGCGCGGCCGTTTCTGCCCATAATTGTGGCTGGGCTGCTGTTTTCTGTTGCCATCGCCATCATCGAAGTGCGGGTCTATGCTTTTGTGGGCCGGTTGATCGACCAAATGGGCAAGGCCGATCCAGCAACCTTCTTTACTGATCATCGCACTGAAATGATTATCTACGCCGCCTTGGCTCTGCTCATCCAACCAGTCTTGGCCGCATTGGGAGACGCGGTTGAAAACCAGGGTCTGCGCGGTTCATTCCCCATGCGCACCCGCTGGCTGGCCCATCGTTATATGCTGCGCCAATCGATGGAATTCTTCCACAATGAGTTTGCAGGCCGGGTTTCCACCAAAGTGATGCAGGCCGCATTGGGCGTGCGCGATGTGGTGATGAAACTCACCCAAGTGATTTCTTGGGTGGTGGTTTTTGTGGTCACGGCATTGGCCTCGTTCATCGCAAATGATTGGCGTCTGGCCATTCCCATGGTGGTGTGGATCGCAGCTTACGGGTTTGTGATGCGCCGTTATGTGCCACTCATGGGAGCGCTGTCAGAGAAACAGGCTAATATGCGCTCGGTGGTTACTGGCAGGTTGGTTGATACTTACACCAATATACCAACCGTCAAACTCTTCGCGCACGCGAGCCGTGAGGATGACTATGCCAAGGAAGGCATGGGCTGGATGCTGCAAAGCGTTTACGACAGCATGCGCGTGGCCACCACGATGAACATCTGGCTTAATGCACTCAATGGTGCCGTGTTGGTGGCAACCGCAGCCATCGCCGTGTGGCTTTGGTCGAAAGCCGCAATTACTGTTGGGGCAATAGCATTTTCGGTGGGTCTCATCTACCGCATGTTAGGCATGGCCCATTGGATGCTGTGGGAGGTCGCCGGACTATTTGAAGATTTCGGCACAGTGAAAGATGGTGTTGATGTATTGGCGCGCCGCCACAAAGTTGTGGATGTTGCTGATGCCCCTGCCCTTACGGTCAAGCGCGGCGAGATTTCATTCAGCGATGTTCATTTCAACTATGGCAAAGAAGTTGAGAATTCCCGCGAGGTTCTGGCAGGCTTGAAGCTTGTCATCAAGCCCGGCGAAAAGGTGGGCCTTGTCGGCAGATCAGGTGCGGGTAAGTCAACACTCGCCAATTTGTTGCTGCGGTTTTATGACGTAAGCGCTGGCACGATCACCATCGATGGTCAGAACATTGCTGGCGTTGCCCAAGAATCTTTGCGCGCGGCAATAGGCGTAGTCACACAAGACACTTCGCTCATGCACCGATCTGTGCGAGACAATATCCGCTATGGCAAGCCCGATGCCAGCGAAGCCGAAATCAATGCCGCAGCGGCCCAAGCCCATGCATCAGAATTCATCAGCACGCTGATTGATCCCTTTGGGCGGCGCGGGCTGGAAGCCCATGTGGGTGAGCGCGGCGTGAAACTTTCCGGCGGGCAGCGCCAGCGTGTTTCGATTGCTCGCGCGATTCTGGCCGATCCGCGCATCCTGATTCTCGA
>PLXI01000090.1 GCA_003151375.1 Hyphomicrobiales bacterium | reverse complement strand
CACCACGGAGATGCCCTTGGCCACGAGTGTGTTGATGGATTCACGCACCGCCGGATGGTCAAGCGCCACCACGGCCACGCCATCTATGCCATCTTCCAAACCATCAAGAACATTGGCCAAAAGTCTTCCATCAAACACATCAACGCGTTTCACCATGATTGAGACGCGTTCACCCGACATGCGCTTGGCTGCAGCTTCAACTTCATCGGAAATGCGGTTCATAAACTCGCCGGCCGTATTGGGCAGCACAAACCAAAAGCGATATTCACGGCCTCTGGCAAGGCGGGCAGCTATCCGGTCCGGTTGATAGTTGAGCTCACGAATGGCGGATTCAACTTTTTCAACCGTGCGCACTTTTACGCCGGGCCTGTGGTTCAAAACCCGATCTATGGTCGCAACTGAAACGCCAGCCTTCTGGGCTACATCCTGAATGGTAATTTTTGCCATGAAGCCTTTGAAGCGAATCCTTCAAGACTTGTCAAACGCCAATCAATCCGGCATCAATTCATGATGGATAAACGTCTCAAATTAGCCGCCGATATTGGCGGCACTTTCACTGACATCGTCCTTGAAAAGGGCAAACAGCGTTGGAGTGGTAAGGTTCTCACAACCACCCAGGCACCGGAAATGGCGGTTCTGGAAGGGCTTCAGCAAGTCGTGAAAGAGGCAGGATTTAAGCCGTCAGATGTGGATGTTTTTATTCACGGCACAACCTTGGCCACCAATGCATTGATTGAACGCAAAGGTGCCAAGACAGCATTTATCACGACTGAAGGATTTCGTGACATACTCGAACAAGGATATGAAAAGCGCTTCGATCATTATGATTTGATGATCGACCGCGCAGTGCCGTTGGTGCCGCGACATTTGCGCCTGCCCATCACTGAACGGTTGGCCGTGAATGGCGATGTGCTGATCCCATTGGCCGAAGAGCAAATTGCTGGTTTGGCAAAAACCATCACTGATGAGGGCTGCAAATCTGTGGCCATTGGGTTTTTGTATGCTTATGCCCACCCAAAACATGAGCAGCGGGTGGCAGAGCGGCTTAAGCCTCTACTGCCAAATGATGTGACAATTTGCTTGTCATCAGAAGTGGCCCCAGAAATCCGCGAATATGAGCGTTTTTCAACAACCGTTGCCAATGCCTATGTCCGCCCGCTTATGGCAGGCTATCTCCACCGCTTGCGTGATGGCTTGGCCAAACTGGGCCTCGATGCACCACTCTATTTGATGATGTCTGGGGGCGGCCTTACAACCTTAGAGACTGCTGCGCGATTTCCCATCCGACTGGTGGAGTCTGGCCCAGCTGGCGGTGCGATCCTCGCCAGCCGCATGGCCCAGAGTTTGAGGCTGCCTGAAGTTCTGTCGTTTGATGTGGGCGGCACAACCGCCAAAATTTGTTTCCTTTCTCATGCTGAACCAGGACGCGCACACCGCTTTGAAATAGCCCGCGCCTATAAGGATATGAAGGGATCGGGCATTCCAGTTCGCATTCCGGTTATTGAGATGGTTGAAATTGGCGCAGGTGGCGGATCAATCGCCCGAATTGACAAAATGGGCCGCCTCACCGTTGGCCCTGATAGTGCAGGCTCCATGCCAGGCCCCATTTCCTATGGCCGCGGAGGCGCTCTAACGACCGTTACAGATGCCAATGTCTGCCTCGGTAAAATTGATCCTGAATTCTTTGCTGGCGGCAAAGTAAAGCTCGACGTTGCGGCGGCCCAATCTGCTTTCAAAGTGCAAATTGGAGAGCCAATGGGGCTCAAAGATTTTTGGCCTGCAGCTGGGGTAACTGAAATCGTTGAAGAGAATATGGCCAACGCCGCGCGGGTTCATGCCATTGAACGTGGCAAGGACATTACCCAATGTGTAATGATTGCATTTGGCGGTGGAGCACCCCTTCATGCCTGCCGCTTCGCTGAAAAAATTGGGGTGCGTAAAATTATAGTGCCCCTCGGCGCAGGTGTTGGCTCTGCCATTGGCTTTCTCCAAGCGCCTCTGGCTTATGAAATCACCAAGAGCGCCATAGTTACTCTCGATATATTCGATGCCCAGAAAGTCAATAAGTTGCTGCGTGAAATGACGATGGCGGCCAATGTGGTTGTGCAACCAGCCATGGCAAAAGGTAAGCCATCTATAAAAATCAAAGCGGATTGCCGTTACGTTGGCCAAGGCCACGAAATTCAAATTAACATTCCTTCGCGCGCTTTGCGTGATACAGACGGCAAAACACTGAAGGCCGCTTTTGAGAAGGCCTATAAGTCAATTTATGGCCTCACTATTCCTAATCAGCAAGTTGAAGCAATCACTTGGTCAGTGACCAGTTCTTCGCCACACTCAAAAATTGGAACCGCGCAAAAGGCCACGAAGCAAGCTGCACCAAAGCCTCTCCGCACAAGGCGCCTGTTTGATGCAGCTTCAGGAAAACTGGTGAATGCTCCCGTCTATTGGCGCTTTGATATGAAAGCAGGTGCACGGATTAGAGGCCCTGCAATAATCGCAGAACATGAAACATCAACAATATTAGGCAGTCGCTTCACTGCTGAAATAAATAGCTTAGGCCACATTGTGATGGAGATAAGCAAATGAGCAAGAAAGCGCTCGAAGCCATCCAGACCCAAGTGATGTGGAACCGCCTCATTGCGGTGGTGGAAGAACAAGCACAGTCGCTATTGCGCACAGCTTTTGGCACCATCACACGCGAGGCTGGCGATCTTTCCGCCGGAGTCTACAATCCTGCTGGTGATATGATTGCACAGGCGATGACGGGAACGCCGGGCCATGTGAACACGATGGCCACAGCCGTGAAACATTTCTTTGCACACTATCCGCAATCCACCATGAAGCCTGGTGATGTTTATGTCACCAATGATCCATGGCAAGGCACCGGGCATTTGTTCGATTATGTAATGATGACGCCGGTGTTTCTCGACAAAAAACTCGTCGCATTTTTCGCATCAACCTGTCATTTGATCGATGTGGGAGGCATTGGCTTCTCAGCCAAAGCCAATTCGTCTTTTGAGGAAGGCACCTACATCCCGCATATGATGTTCCGCAAGGAAAACGTTTTGAATGATGATTTAATGAAAGTCATTCTCGGCAACACACGAAACCCGATTGAAGTGAAAGGTGACTTGCTATCACTCGTCTCGGCCAATGATACTGGCGCTCGTCGACTTGTGGAAATGATGAGCGAGTTTAAACTCAAATCCCTCGACAAGCTTGGCAACCATATTCTCACTCAGTCCAAAAAAGGCGCACTTGAAGCGATCAAAAAATTGCCAGATGGCGAGTGGTCTTACGTATTGCCCCTTGATGGTTATGAAAAACCCGTCACCATAAAAGCAAAATTGAAAATCAAGAATGGCCACGTAAAGGTTGATTATCGCGGTACATCTGAAGTGTCGATTTTCGGCATCAATTCGCCGCGCACTTATACTGAGGCCTATACAGTCTTTGCATTGAAGGCGATTATCGCACCGCATGTGCCCAACAACATTGGCTCGCTTTCCTGTTTCGAAATCGAAACTGATCCGCACACGGTTGTTGATCCGATCCGCCCGTCACCCGTAACCTCACGCCATGTGACTGGACAGATGTTGGCAGATGCAGTTTTCGGTTGCCTCTGCCAAGTTTTGCCGGGCCAAGTTCAGGCGGAAAGTGCCGGCTCCATCTGGATGCTGATGTTCAACTCGGCACATGGCCGCGTTTCAAAGGAACAGCTCGTGAATGCCCAGCAATATTCGGTTTTGGCGATTGGACTAGGTGGTATCGGCGGGAGGCCGGGCAAGGATGGCTTGGCTTGTATGGCCTTTCCATCGGGAATAGGTGGAATTCCCATCGAAATCATCGAAGGGCAATGCCCGTTGTGGTTCAAAGAAAAGCAATTTTTGGCCAATAGCGGCGGTGAAGGCGAATGGCGCGGCGGGCTTGCCCAACGCATAGAGGTGCTTAACCGTGAAAATACTCCCTTCACAATTTCAGCCGCAACTTTCGATCGGATCAAGAATGCCGCCCAAGGCCGAGAGGGCGGGAAGCCCGGCTCACTGGGCGTTGCGCGCCTTGGCTCGGGCCCACATTTACCTGACAAGGGAATTCATCTTGTGCCCGCAGGGGATGCGCTGATTGTGGAACTGCCCGGTGGCGGCGGTTTTGGTGATCCGGCCAAACGCAAACTAGAATTGCGTGAGGCAGATCGAAAGGCCGGCGTGGTCAAGTAACGGATTGTTTGTTTGAAAACTTCTTTCTGTTCCAGAGACGCTTTGAGAGAACTTCATACAAATGCTGGGCGGCATCGAAAACATCCACATAAGAAGTGTAGAGTGGCGTGAAGCCGAAGCGCATTAAATTTGGCGTACGAAAATCACCCACCACGCCGCGGCTGATGAGTGCTTGAATCACGGCATAGGCCTGTTCGTGTTGCAGACAAACATGGCTGCCGCGCTGGTGAAAATCGCGATTGCCGTAAAGTGTAACACCAAACTCGCCGCACTGTTGCTCAACAAGTTCGGTAAACATCGCACATTGCTTCACCGCTTTAGAGTAGAGGCGTTCCATCGATACGCCTTTCCATGCGTCCATCGCTGCATCAAGCGCCACCATATTGATCATGCCTTGGGTGCCAGATTGGAAACGCCGCACGCCGTCAGCCGGCTCAAAATCAGTTGAGAAGGCAAAAGGCTTAACATGTCCCCACCATCCAACCAATGCAGGAACAGCAGACGGTTGCAATCGTGGATTTACAAAAAGGAAAGCTTGGGCTCCTGGGCCTCCGTTGAGATATTTGTAAGTGCAGCCAACGGCGAAATCCGCATCACACGCCATGAGATCAATAGGCACTGCACCTGCGGAATGCGCCAAATCCCAAATAATCAATGCGCCAACACAATGAGCTTTAGCAGTGATGGCTTGCATGTCATGACGATAGGCCGAGCGATAATCAGTTTCCGTGAGCATCACGACTGCAACTTCATCGGAAATGGCATTAATAATTTGCTTGGGCTCGACGATCTTAAGCTCCACCTTGCCATCCATGAACTGTGAGAGGCCTTGGGCAACATACAAATCAGAAGGAAAATTTCCGCTATCGCTTAACACCACACTACGCTGAGGCCGCAGCGCAACCGCCGCTGACAGAACTTTGAACAAATTGACAGAGATCGTATCTGCCACCGCCACGCTGTTCGGAGGTGCTCCAACAAGCTTGGCAATTTTATCGCCAATAACCTGTGGCAAATTCCACCATCCATGCTTGTTCCATGACGTAATGAGATCTTGCCCCCATTCCACTTCCACCAAATGTTTTACGCGTACGATTGATGCTTTTGGTAAAACGCCCAGCGAATTGCCATCCAGATAGATTTTGCCTTTTGGCAATTTGAATAATTTGCGCTTCTTTGCAAAAGGGTCAACGCGATCAAGTGCCAAGGCGTCTTTGCGTTTCATTTGAAGCTCCCCAGAATGCCCAATCACCCTCCCGGCACGCGGGGCATCAGATAAATTTCCGCACCGGCAGGCAAAGGTGTTCCCCAGTTGTCGCGGTATATTTCACCATTGATGGAAACGGCAACACCGCGTTGAATGTGTGACTCCATCCCAGGATAACGTTCAATCAGCCTCGCAAACAATTCAGCAATTGTGGCCGCGTCAATTTTCACAAATGCTGTGCCGCCGACCAATGGCCGCAAAGCTCCCCAAAGATGGATGACCCGCTCACTCACTTTTTTTTGTTTGAATCGATTTCAACACACGCGGCGGTGACATTGGAATGTGAAGTTGTCGCACACCAATCGCGTTCGTAACAGCAATTGAAACAGCGCCAAANNTGAAAGGGGTGGTTGGGGTTTGGAATTTCAAGAATTTGCGTGTCGATAAACGGCAGATCCGAGCAAACCGGAATGCGGTAATCAAGAAAGCCTGCATTCTGCAATCGGCCGTCCTTACCGTAAACATATTCCTCATTCAGTGCCCAGCCAATGCCTTGTGCGGCACCGCCCTGATATTGTCCTTCGACATAAGATGGGTGCATGGCTTTGCCCGCATCTTGGATCACTGTATAGCGCGTAATCCTTGATCGGCCGGTTTCTGGATCAACTTCGACATCTGCAATATGAGTGGCAAATGAAACGCCCGCGTTATCAGCCACCATCTCTGCATGACCAGCTATGGGCCCGCCCGTCTGGCCAGCTTTATGGGCTAACTCTTTCAAGCTCAGTGGCGAACGATTGCCATGGCCAGCGCCCGTGGCATGGGCCGCTCCATCCTTCCATTCCACTTCGGCCAGCGGAATATCCCACGTTTTTGCCGCGCGTTCGCGCAAAACCACAATTGCGTTACGCGCTGCATAGATCGCCGCCATTGATGTTGAGAAGGTGCCACGACTGCCGTCAGTCATATCATTGTGACCAAGCGAAGATGTGTCAGCGATGATGCTGCGTACTTGATTGTATGAGATGCCCATTTCTTCGGCAACGGCCATTGCGATGGAGGCACGAGAGCCGCCTACATCGATCGTGCCTTGTGCAATAGTGACATTGCCATCAGGTGTCACATTCAGATCAACGCAAGTTTGACCACCGAAGTTAAACCAAAAACCACAGGCCATGCCGCGGCCAGTGTTCTTGCCCAATGGCGCTTTCATATGCGGATGGTTTTTGGCGGCAACAAGCGTGGGCCCAATTCCAATGGGACCATAGACTGGGCCGTAAGAAGATTTCGTGCCCTGTTTGGCTGCATTCTTGATGCGAAAGTCAACCGGATCCATGCCAATGGCCTTGGCGATTTCATCTATGGCGTTTTCAACCGCAAACGCAGCCATGGGCGCTGAAGGGGCGCGGTAAGCCGCTGTCTTC
This sequence comes from Hyphomicrobiales bacterium, assembly GCA_003151375.1. GTDB lineage: Bacteria > Pseudomonadota > Alphaproteobacteria > Rhizobiales > Aestuariivirgaceae > Aestuariivirga. Next base: position 5,265 of record PLXI01000090.1, on the reverse strand, counting down.
GGCCGGTTCACCACCACATCTTTAGAAATAGTTTTGACGTTCTTTAAATCATAACAAGCAAACGCAGTCATCGCGCCGAGTTCAGCCCAATTCGCCGGGAAACAACCCCCATGATAACGAAGCTCAGCCCAAGCTGCTGTTATTGTACCATCCTTCTTCGCACCAATTTTTACATCAATTGAGGTCGAAGAAGTTGGGCCCGTGCAGCGAAAAACTTCATCACGCGTCATCGTCAATTTAACGGGGCGATTTGCTTTGCGTGAAAGGGCCAAAGCCAAAGGTTCGGCCCAAACATGAGTTTTGCCGCCAAAGCCGCCACCAATTTCAGAAGCTGTGACACGAAGCTTATTGGCATCCATGCCAAGCAATTGGGCGCAATGGTTTCGATAAACAAAGTGCCCCTGTGTGCACACCCACATTTCTGCAGCGCCATCAGACGAAACCGAAGCCAAAACAGAATGTGGTTCAATATAACCTTGGTGTGTTTGTTCTGTCTTATATGACTTTGCAACCACGGCGTCGGCTTCTTTGAAGCCCGCGACGACATCGCCGTGGCCAAACTCTCCATGCTTGTTCCAATTGGAATAAGCGGTAGGTCTTTCGGGTAAGCCTTCGGTGTAAATGTATTCATGCAAAATTGGCGCACCATGTTTCAACGCCTCATCCACATCAGTTACATGGGGCAAAACTTTGTAAGTCACATTTATCAGCTTCAATGCTTTTCGCGCAGTGGAAGCATCAATTGCAGCGACTGCCGCAACAGCATGGCCATCATAAAGAGCTTTGCCTCGCGCCATGCAATTTTCGAGTATGTCCATCATTGCACGATCACCGCCTGTATGGTCAGGCAAATCCGCTGAAGTGATGATTGCTTTTACGCCACTCAACTGTTCGGCTTTGGAAGTGTCAATCTTCAGAATTTTGGCATGCGCATGTGGAGAGCGCAAAACCAATCCGATAAGTTGGCCTGGCATTGATGCATCGGCGCCGTATCGTGCGCGGCCGGTCACTTTGTCAACGCCATCGGGGCGTGGCACCCGCGTGCCGATAACTTTGAATTTCTTTTCGACTAACTTTGGGTTCATGGCATCGAGTGACATCTTCAGCTTCTCATTTCTTTTGCAGCCGCTTGGACGGCGCGTACAATTTTGTCATAGCCAGTGCAGCGGCAAAGATTACCCGCGAGCCCAAAACGAATCTCCTCTTCGGATGGATCAGGATTTTTACGCAGTAGTGCTTGCGCCGCTATCAAGAAACCTGGGGTACAGATTCCACATTGCAGGGCCGCATGGTCAATGAAGTTCTGTTGTAGAGGATGCAATGTGCCGCCATCGGCCATGCCTTCAATTGTCTCAACCTTCTTGCCGTTCATCTCTGCGCCAAGGACAAGGCATGAGCAAACCAGTCGTCCGTCAAGGATCACTGAACAGGCCCCGCAATCGCCAGTGCCGCAGCCTTCCTTCGCACCGGTCAACCCAAGGCGGTTGCGCAATACATCAAGCAACACTTCATCTTCCGGGCAGGTGAATTCGACGTTATCGCCATTCACAGTAGCATGAACATGAACACCCATTATTTTCCTCCGGCGCGAGTATAAGCAGTTTCAGCAGCGCGACGTGCTAGAACACCGGCTACTTGCGTGCGGAACTCAACAGTACCGCGTTTGTCATCAATTGGTTTGCACGCTGCTGAACAAGCCGCAGCAAGTTTGGCTTTGGCCGCATCGTCAAGTTTAGTGCCGATAATCGCCTTAGCTGCGTCCTTTACCAGTATTGCGGTTATAGCCACTGCCCCCAAGGCGACACGCGCCTTGGTGATCACGCCTTTTGCATCAAGACTCAAATTCACCGCGCAAGACACAACGGCGATATCCATTTCCGATCGCGGAATGAATCGCAAATAAGCATCACCTGAACGAACCGCTTTTTTGGGCAATTCAATTGCAGTAATGAGTTCACCCTTTTTTAGATTTGTTCGCCCAACACCAGTTGGCACATCTTCCACCGCTAATTTGCGGCTGCCTTTTGGACCAAGAATTATTACTTTTGCACTTGCTGTCATAAGTGCGGGCACACTATCGGCTGCCGGCGATGCATTGCAGAGATTACCGACCATCGTGCACCGTCCTTGAACTTGTTTGGAACCGATGACGGAAGCAGCCTCGACCACACCCGGCCAAGCCATCACTAAGGCCTTGTTTTCGGATAACGCTGCACAAGGAACCGCAGCACCAATGACAAATCCTGAGGCGGTTTTCTTGATCTGCTTCATTGCATCAACTAGTTTGATATCGACGATCAGATCCGGCTCAACCACACCAGATTTCATTTTGACCAACAAATCTGTTCCACCCGCCAATATGAACGATTTGCCCTTTTCTTTAGCAAGCAATAATGCGGCCTCTTTGGCCGACTTTGGCTGCACAAATCTCATCCAACTTTACCTCAATTTGATAGTTTTAAACGCGCGTCATTGGTTGTTGACCCGCTGATTACTATTCATCGATCTTCTTGCCCATAATGGCAAGTGCTTGTTGATAAACCGAAGCTGCATTCCAACCCTGCAACGCAGCGAAGTTTGCTTCGCCTGGCTGATAGCCAGCGCCGCGCCTCCAGCCATGACCTTTCAGGAAATTAGCGGTTGACATCAACGCATTACTTTTTTCAGTGAGCGACCCGCCAACGCCATAGGCGAGTATGTTTTTTGCCATAAATTGGGTCTGCCCAACTTCGCCATACATAGCACCAATCGATCCACTGGATAACACGCCCCGATCAACCAATTTCAAAGCCGCGAGCAGCTGTTCGGTAAAATAAGCTTGGCGGCGGCAGTCATAGGCTAATGATGCGACGGCTGAGACGGCATTTTGATTTCCGGATATCGCACCAAAGCCAGTCTCCATGCCCCAAATGGCAATGATTGGCCCAGCTGGAACACCATATTGTTGTTCAATGCGTGAAAACAGCGCCGCATTTTGCACTTTAAGCGAGCGACCTCTGGCAATGATTGTGGAAGCGCCACGCACACGCATAAAGGCCTCGAGCGACAGGTGGAAGCTCTTCTGATGGCGATCAACATAAATGGTTTTTGTCGCATAGTGCGTTCCTGCCAAAGCTGAGAGACCAGCGGAACCAATTCCAGCGGCTTTTGCTTCTGGCGCAAACGCCGCCTTCCATGTCTCAAATCCACTGGCGTCATTTCCGCATTTTGCAGCTTGTGCATGTGAAACTGACAGCAACGAAGCGACCGCGATTGCAAAAAACCGTTTGTACATTGATTTTCACCCATTTTGCCCGCATTCAAATTGCGCCGCGAACATCCCAGCGTCAACCATCTTGCAGTTTCGTTCTGTCTAGTGTATCAATCGTTCTATATAACGAACGAGATTTATATGACATTGAATTCACACGGACTTTTCGCAGAACGAGTCACGGAAGTTAAACATTATACCGATCGTTTATTTCGGTTTCGTGTCACGCGCCCTCAAAGCCTGCGTTTCCGCTCGGGTGAATTTGTTATGCTTGGCCTCCCCTCCGACGGCAAGCCTTTGCTGCGTGCTTATTCGATTGCCAGCCCAAGCTGGGATGAGAGTTTGGAATTTTTCTCCATTAAGGTGCCTGGAGGGCCGCTGACCGAAAAATTGCAGAACATTAAACCGGGGGATGAAATTCTGCTGCGCCCAAAAACCACTGGTACTTTGGTTCATGATGCACTCACCCCTGGCAAACGTTTGTTCATGTTGTCAACCGGCACAGGCATTGCTCCGTTCATTTCCATCATGCGCGACCCTGAGACCTATGAGAAGTTCGAAAATTTGATCCTCACTCACACATGCCGCTCTGTAGCGGAATTGCAATATGGATTTGAGTGTGTTGAAGAAACCAAAAACGATCCATTGATTGGGGAACTTGCCCAAGAACATCTCCTACATTTTGCATCCACAACGCGTGAAGCAAGCGCCAACCAAGGGCGCATCACCCAGCTAATGCAAGATAGGAGTTTTTTCAAGGCGCTGAATTTAAAATTTTTGGATCCCGCCCATGACCGCATTATGCTTTGTGGCTCTATGGCGATGATTAAGGATGTAAAATCCATCATCGAGCCATTGGGCTTTATTGAGGGATCAAGCCATCAACCCGGCAGCTTTGTTATTGAACGCGCATTTGTTGGTTAGAATTTCATTTTAGCAACTTGCGCTTGGCTAGGTTGCTCATGATATCTCTGAGACCAAAATTCCAGCTCGCGGCCTTATCGGTGTAAACCACGCGGTTGCGCAATGTTCCTAATAGCGGTGTTGAGATTTCCACCATGTCACCCTGCTTGTGGGTAAAACCTTTACCGACTGCACCGCGGTCAGCCACTGGCGCAAACATAGTGCCAAGATAGACCACGAGCCCATCTGGATAATGATGATTGGCATTGATGGCGTGGGAAACAATTTCCGTTGGGTCGCGGCTGATGAGCGCCATATTTGAATGGCCCTGCATCACAAAGCCGTCCTCGCCTGTCACCTTCATTTCAAGTTCAGTTTGACGAACATGGTCCAACCCAAAGGACTTATCGAAGAATCTAATAAAAGGGCCGAGCGAGGCAGAGGCATTATTGTCTTTGGCCTTGCCGAGCAGAAGGGCAGAGCGACCTTCAAAGTCTCGTAGGTTCACATCATTGCCAAGTGTGGCACCCACAATGGAACCCTTGGTATTAACCACCATCACCAATTCAGGCTCTGGGTTGTTCCAAGATGACTGTGGATGTATTCCTACTTCCATATTGTGGCCAACTGAAGACAACACTGGCGCCTTGGTGAAGATTTCTGCATCGGGCCCAATGCCCACTTCGAGATATTGGCTCCAAGCCCCCGCCTTAATGAGAGCCGCCTTCAATTCCATGGCCGCAGGTGATCCCGGTTTGATGGCATGAAGATCACCACCCACCAATTCATTGATCTTGGCCCGGATGCCTTGGGCTGCCGATGCATCCCCTCGGGCCTTTTCTTCGATCACACGTTCAATCATTGACGCTGCAAAAGTAACACCGGCCGCCTTGATCACTTGCAGATCAATCGGAGATAAAAGCCAAGGCCTGGTTTTCTTGCGCCGCTTAGGATCGGCATTGGCGACAATCTCGGCCACTGGTCCTAGCTTCTTACCCGTGGCGCGCTTTAAAGCAGAAGCGGGATTCTTGGCCTCGCAGAGATCGCGCATGGTGGGAAAGCTGCGGGTGATATCAACCGCGATATCCCCTTCCACCTTTATAACAGCGGGC
>PLXI01000006.1 GCA_003151375.1 Hyphomicrobiales bacterium | reverse complement strand
TGGTGGAGACGCTCAATGCCTTGGCGGAAACCTACAACTGTCCTGTCATCGTCTCCACGCATCCGCGTACTAAAAAGCGGCTGGATTCGATGGAGCTGGGCAATCTCAATGCGCATATTCAATTTCTGAAGCCGTTCGGTTTCTGCGATTACATCAAGTTGCAGATGGAAGCGCTGTGCGTCGTATCCGACAGCGGCACAATTACTGAAGAAGCCTCGTTGCTGAACTTGCCCGCGATTACCATCCGCAACGCGCACGAACGCCCGGAGGGCATGGATGTGGGCACGCTCATTATGAGCGGGCTGAAGAAAGAACGGGTGCTGGATGCTGTGCGCGTCATCATTGCCCAGCATGACAAGACCAAGCGGGTAATGCAGCCAGTGCAGGATTACGAGGCCGGTGCGGTATCCAAGCAGCTGCTGCGAGTTGTACTGAGTTACGTCGATTATGTGAACCGAACTGTGTGGTCTAAATCGATTTGAAGATGCCGTCTATATTGGTCACTGGCGCTAGCGGTTTTGTCGGGCGCATGCTCTGTGCAGAGCTGGTCAGGCTTGAACATCCGGTTCGTGCGGCACTACGTTCCCCGGAGAAATTTGACGTTGCCAATTGCGGAATAGTCAAAATTGCGAGTGTCGATTCGGCTACGGACTGGACAGGTGTGCTACACGGGATAGGTTGCGTAATACACCTTGCCGCGCGTGTGCATATCATGCGCGATGATGCCAGTGACCCATTNNAGTCAATGTTCTGGGCACGGAGAACTTAGCGCGGCAAGCGGCGCGGGCCGGAGTTAAGAGACTGGTCTATGTGAGCTCTATCAAAGTCAATGGCGAGGCTACGTCAGGCGACGTAAAATTTACCGAAGCCGACACCCCTACTCCGCATGATCCTTATGGCGTGTCAAAGTCCGAGGCCGAGCAGGTCTTGCGTCGCGTAGCTGATGAAACAGGTCTGGAAGTTGTGATCGTGCGTCCGCCGTTGGTGTACGGGCCTGGCGTTAAGGGCAACTTCGCGCAGATGCTCAAGGCGCTTGCCAAAGGTATCCCTCTGCCGCTGGCTTCAGTGCGCAATTTGCGCAGCCTGATCTATGTCGAGAATCTGGTGGATGTGTTGACTCTATGCGCGGTGCATCCAGCCGCTGCAGGCAAAATCTATTTGGTGAGTGATGGTGAGGATGTTTCGACGTTCGACTTGCTGCGTAAGCTGGGTGCGGCGATGGGGCATCCGGCGCGGCTGTTTCCATGTTCACCGACACTGTTGAAATTGGCAGCGCGGTTGATCGGCAAAACGGATCAGGCTGAAAGGTTGCTGGGGTCATTGCGCGTCGATAGTGGTATAATCCGGCGCGAACTTAACTGGTGTCCGCCTTATACACTTCAAGACGGATTGAATAAAACAGGTGCTTCAGTTCGGAATATTGGAGTTGCTAAATAGGTAAGGATGGATATGAACGAAGAAAAACGGGGCGACGAAATAAGTTTGCTGGAGCTTTTTAATGTGCTGCGGTGCTATAAGGGATTGCTGCTGGGTTTGCCGTTAGTGGGCGCTGTGCTCGCGGCTTTGTTGGTTTTCTTTGTTCTTTCTCCTACGTGGCAGGCAACAGCGACCCTAGAGGTCGGGCATGTGGGGCAGTTAGGGCCGACTGCGCCGACACTTGTTGAGCCTGTTCTCAATGTGGTGACGCGCATGATGCTTCCGTCTTTTGGCAAAAGTGCAATAAAATATGCGGGCATCCCGTCTGATGAACAGGAAACGATGCAAGGATTTTATGGCACGTTAAATGTGACTCAAATTAAAACTGCAGAGCTGGTTGAGGTCAGCCTTAGAGGTCCCTCGGCGGAGATGGCCAATAAATTAATGCAAGGCGCCATTGTTAATTTGCAGAATGTGCATAGTGAAATGATGGCTGTCTCCATTGAGAGATATCAAAAACAACTTCAGATATTGACCGAGGATATCCATAAGTCCACTGTTGAAACAGAGTTGCTTAGACAGAAGCTGTTGGCAAATCATAGCTGGAATGATTTCGATGCCACTCTGGCGGCCACGTTATTACAAAATAAGTCCAATGATCTTCGCGATATGATCCAAAGAAAATTGGCGCTGGAAGAGCTGCTAAGTCCTTCACGCAGTTATACCACTAGGGTGGTTGGCGAAATTTATGTTTCTGGGAACCCGGTGTCGCCGAAGAAGCCTTTGATTTTTGGATTGGCAATTTTACTGGGGTTATTTGGCGCAGTGGTTATTGCGTTCGGACGCAATGTAATTAGCGCTAAGTCGACTCCATAACCAGAATTTTACTGTTGATGTCCCATTATTCCCCGCTGATTGCGGCATTGGTTACCATGCTGCTGACCGCCATCTTGCTGCACAGCAAGGCGGGCATGTCCATTCAGGATATCCCCAACGAGCGGTCATTGCATGGCACCCCCGTTCCGCGCATCGGTGGGGTAGCGTTGATGGCCGGTGTTTTGTCCGGCTGGGCGCTTATGTTCAAATCGCTGTCATGGTGGATCGTGCTACCGCTGGTGTTACTGTTTGCCGTTTCTCTGCTCGACGATGTGCAGGGGCTTTCAGTGAAGAAGCGGCTCTCGGCACATGTCGTCGCTGCCCTCATTCTGGTGCTGGGTTCAGGCATGCTGGAGGGTAATGTTTTCCTGGCTATTGTCGTGCTACTGGCAGTGGTGTGGATGACCAATCTGTTCAACTTCATGGATGGCTCGGACGGTCTATCGGGCGGCATGGCCTTTTTTGGCTTTAGTATGTATGGCATTGCTTTGTTGATGCATGACGAGGATACGCAAGCGATGCTAAATTTCGCGACCAGTGCGGCTGCACTCGGCTTTTTGTTCAACAACTTTCATCCGGCCAAGGTGTTCATGGGGGATGCGGGTTCTATACCTTTGGGCTTCCTTGCAGCTGCAATGGGACTATGGGGTTGGCAACATGATTGCTGGCCGGCATGGTTTCCCGTGTTGGTGTTTTCCCCCTTCGTGGTGGATGCCAGCGTGACATTGATAAAACGTAGCGTGCGAGGAGCCAGAGTCTCCGAGGCACACCGCGAACATTACTATCAGCGCATGGTGCAGTTGGGTGTGGGGCATCGCAATACCGCATTGCTTGAATATGC
>PLXI01000124.1 GCA_003151375.1 Hyphomicrobiales bacterium | reverse complement strand
GGGGTTATATCCAGTTCCGCCATGGTGATGTTCGTGGCACTTTTTGTTGCGATTTTAATCGCACATTTTACCAGGTTTGGGACGAACGTTTACGCTATAGGCGGAGATCGCACTTCGGCCGCACTCATGGGTGTGCCGATGCGCAAAACCACGATGGGGATTTATGGATTGGGTGGCTTTTACAGCGCGCTGGCTGGCGTGATCTATGCACTTTACACCTCATCGGGTTATCCGCTTGCGGGCACAGGCAATGAGTTAACCGCTATTGCTGCGGTTGTGCTTGGCGGCACGCTGCTCACGGGCGGTGTTGGCATGGTTGCGGGAACTTTGTTTGGCGGCATGATTTTGGGCCTCATAGCAACACTGATAAACTTCAATGGTTCACTAAATGGCGCTTGGATCATGATCACCAGCGGTGTTCTGCTTTTCATTTTCATTGTTTTGCAGAGATTCCTTGTTGGGTCGTTGCGGATGGGCAGCAATTCCGCTTAAGTGGTTTATCCCACTTGGCATTGTTTTTGGAGTTAAGTTATGTCCCCAAATATTCCGCAACGCGTGCTGGCAGCGAATGTGGAAATATTTCGCCGCGCCCTGGCAGAAGAGACTTTTGGCAATGTAAGCGGCATTGATTCAGCGACTGGCCAAGTCTTCATCAAGCCGAGCGGAATGGCTTATGGGGAGATCGCCCTTGGAGACCTTGTGGGTCTTGATCTTGATGGCAAGATTGTTTCCGGCAACCGCCGCCCCTCATCTGACACACCGACCCATTTAGAAATTTACAAAGCCTTCAAAGGCGTTGGGGGGGTGGTTCACACCCACTCACGCTTTGCAACGATTTGGGCGCAAGTCCAACTTCCAATCCCATGTTTGGGCACAACCCACGCCGATTATTTTGATGGGCCTATCCCGGTTTGCCGTGCACTTTCTGCCACAGAAATCAAATCCGATTATGAAAAGAATACCGGATTGGCTATTGCCCAATCGGTGAAGGACTGGACTTCCGTTCCAGCCATCCTTGTGCCAGGGCACGGGCCATTCTGCTGGGGCAAGACGGTTGAGGAAGCTGTGCGCAATGCGACAATGCTTGAACTTGTCGCACATCTGGCCTTCCATAGTTTGCAGTTGAAGCGTGATGTTCCACCGCTTGATCCGCTGCTTCTTCAAAAACATCATCAACGAAAACATGGTGGTGCTGCTTACTACGGGCAGCCACCAGATAATAAATAATTGGGAGAGATAGAATGAAACCATCAACATTTGCCATTTTGGTTGGAAGCCGCGGCTTCTTTCCGCATCACTTAGCAAAATCCGGTCATCAACAGATGATTGATGCCGTGGTGAAGGCAGGCCACAAATATGTTGTGCTGAGCCCAGAACAAACACTTCACGGTGCTGTGCAAACTTATGAAGATGCCAAGCAATGTGCTGCATTATTTCAAAAGCACGCGGGCGAAATTGACGGCATAATTGTAACACTGCCTAATTTTGGCGAGGAACGACCCATCGCTGATACCATCAGATGGGCCAATTTGAATGTGCCCGTATTGGTGCAAGCAACACCCGATGACCCAGAAAAAATGACCCGTGAGTGGCGTCGTGACAGCTTCTGCGGAAAAATGTCGGCGTGCAATAATCTCAAACAATACGGCATTGCTTATTCAATTACCAAAATCCACTGCGTGGCCCCTGACAGCGCCGAATTCCAAGATGATCTCAAGCAGTTTGCGGCTGTGTGTCGTGTGACCAACGGCATGCGCAAATTGCGTGTTGGCGCCATCGGCGCGCGGCCACAGGCCTTTAACACTGTGCGCTATAGCGAAAAACTTTTGGAACGTGCCGGCATTTCGGTGATTACACTTGATCTGTCTGAAATTCTGGGTCGCGTATCACGTCTCAAAGACACAGCGACCATCGTTGAAGAAAAACTGGCCGCGATCAAAAACTATGTCTCAGTGAAAGGTGTGCCCCACCCGGCAATCATGAAACAAGCCAAGCTTGCCGCTGTTACCGAAGAGTGGATGCGCGAAGTTGATGTTTCCATCAGCGCCATTCAATGCTGGACATCGATTGAAGAAAATTACGGCGTTGTTCCCTGCACGATGATGAGCATGATGAGCAACAAACTCATGTCCAGCGCTTGCGAAGTTGACGTGTGCGGCCTGCTTGGCATGCACGCATTGGCTTTGGCATCGGGCACGCCGAGTGCCTTGCTGGACTGGAATAACAACTACGGCGGCAATGCCAACAAGGCCGTTTGCTTCCATTGCAGCAATTTGCCGAAAGAATTCTTCAAGGATTTCAGAATGGATTTCCAAGAAATCATTGCCGACACGGTTGGCAAAGAAAACACCTATGGCACGGTTGTGGGCCAAGTTAAATCTGGCGGCATGACTTTCATGCGCGTCAGCACTGATGATGCAATGGGGCGCATTCGTGGATATGTTGGCCAAGGCAGTTTTACCGATGATCCTTTAGACACTTTTGGTGGCGCAGGCGTGGTTGAAATCCCTGAAATGCAAAGGCTGCTGCGGTTCATTTGTGAAGAAGGATATGAACACCATGTCGCCGCGAATTTCTCGGCGGTCGGCAATGTTATTGCAGAATCAACCAAGCGCTATCTCGGTTGGGATTTTCATCAACACATGGGTGTAAACTAATATGGCTATCGTTATTGGGGTAGATTTCGGCACATTGAGTGTGCGCGCGTCGGTTGTCGACAGCAAATTGGGAATGCTTGCAACACACGCTGCAGAATACCCATTAAAAAGATTGCACGAAGATCCTAACTTCGCAACGCAATCACATCGCGACCATATGGCGTCTCTTGCAATAGCGGTGAAAACCGCTGTGTTGGAAGCGGGCGTTGATGGGCAAGCAATTGAATCTATTGCGCTGGACACAACTGGTTCAAGCGTTGTTGTGGTCGACGCGAATATGCAGCCACTCGGTGATTATTATCTGTGGTGTGATCACCGTGCAAAGTCTGAAGCAGCTGAGATCACCAAAGCCGCACATAAGTTTGGGCTCGAGGCGATAAAGTGGTGTGGTGGCACTTATTCTTCTGAGTGGGGCTTTGCCAAGCTGCTTCACTGGTTGCGCCATAACCCAGATAAACGCGGATCAATGGCTTCTGCGTTTGAGCATTGCGACATGGTGGCTGCAACCTTATGCGGAATCAAACGCCCGCAAGATGCGGCGCGCAGCATTTGCGCCATGGGCCACAAATGGTTGTGGAACGCATCACTCGGTGGTTTGCCACCTGAAGAATTTCTGGTGCGTGTTGATCCCTTGTTGACGGGCGTTCGAGCAAAGCTTCAGGGCAATTATCAGACCTCTGACCAATTGGCCGGATATCTTAGCCCTGATTGGGCTGAAAAACTGGGTTTGAAAGCCGGCATTCCAATCCCTGTTGGTGCTTTTGATGCGCATTGGGACGCAATTGGAACTGGCGCAAGAACGGGTGACATGGTCAATGTGATTGGAACTTCAACTTGCATCATCGGCATTTCAAAATCAACTGAGTTGGTACCGGGCCTGTGCGGTGTTGTGCCTGGCAGCGTTCACCCTTCTTATCTCGGGGTTGAGGCGGGGCTTTCAGCGGTGGGTGACATTTTTGCGGCAATTGCCAACCGCGCCAATAGCAAACTCGCAGATCTTTTAGTCGGACTCGAAAACTACAAAGCTGGTCAGACCGGATTGCTCAGGTTGGTATGGGACAATGGCGATCGAACTATTCTGGTGAATCCATTCCTCACCGGCGTCACACTTGGGTGGACACTGTCAACAACGGTACAAGACGAGTTGATGGCCGCCATTGAAGGAACGGCATTCAACACCAGAATTATCTTTGGTCAACTTTCCAAATATGGCGTTGCAGTTACCCGCGTCATCAATGCAGGCGGCATCGGCCAGCGCAACGAAATGCTGAACCAACTGTATGCTAATGTGCTTGGAAGGCCCGTGGTTGCGCCCGCCGCATCTACCGTGGGATTAGGTGCTGCAATCTTTGCATTTCTCGCTGCCAAAACTTTCTTGACGGTGGAGGAGGCGCAAAATGCTGTTTGCCCGCCATTTAGAAAATATCTTCCTGATGCGCGTGAACATGAGATTTATACGCGCATTTATGAGCAATTCCGGGCAGTCTATTTTGGCTTTGGGGATCGTTTGGCTGGCAGCATGAAAGACGTGTTGCCAGAGCTGATCGCAATCCGCGAGCAGGTTACGGAAGCGCCAGACTTGCGGTAATTTAGAATTGCTTTAGGTTACCGCAATTCTGGGGTTGGGGTAAAAATGAGGACGGCACTGGTGGTCACAATTCGTTCATTCGCAATTGGTCTTGCTGGCTTAGTTTGCTTTGCTTCATCTGCGTTTGCCGAAGCTGATATCATCGGTTTTTCGCAGATTGGTTCTGAATCAGGGTGGCGCGCGGCTGAAACGGCGGTGACCAAACTTGAAGCGAAAAAGCGCGGTATTGATCTCAAATTTGCTGACGCACAGCAAAAGCAGGAAAATCAAATTAAAGCCATTCGGTCTTTCATCGCCGAAGGCGTGAAAGCTATTCTCGTTGCCCCAGTTGTTGCAACAGGCTGGGAAGATGTTTTGAGAGAAGCGAAAGAAGCGAAAATTCCAGTTGTTTTGCTTGACCGTGGCGTGGATGCGCCCGCGGATCTTTATCTCGCGTCGGTGGCCTCAGATCAAGTCAAAGNNAAAAATTCCGGTTGTTCTGCTTGACCGTGGCGTGGATGCGCCTGCGGATCTTTATCTCGCGTCGGTGGCCTCCGATCAGGTCAAAGAAGGCCGGGTTGCTGGTGATTGGCTTGTGAAAACCATCGGTGATAAACCATGTCGGGTTGTCGAGTTACAAGGCACTGTTGGCTCAACGCCAGCGATTGGTCGCAAAAAGGGTTTTGAAGAAGCAATCACTGGTCATCCGAATATAACAGTTGTGCGAAGCCAAACCGGAGACTTCACCCGATCAAAAGGCAAAGAAGTCATGGAAGGTTTTTTGAAAGCTGAGAATGGCGGCAAGTCGATTTGTGCCATGTATGCACATAATGACGACATGGCCGTTGGCGGCATTCAAGCAATCAAAGATGCCGGGCTGAAACCGGGGAAAGATATTCTCGTTGTTTCTATTGATGCCGTGCCAGACATTTTTTTGGCAATGATGGCAGGTGAGGCAAATGCGACAGTTGAATTGACCCCCGATATGGCAGGCCCAGCCTTCGATCTCCTGCAAGCTTATTTTAAAGATGGCAAAGTTCCGCAAAAATTCAATGTGACTGAGTCAAAATTATACACGCCCGATGATGATCCAAAAGGCGAGTATGAGCGGCGCAAAGGCCTTGGGTATTAGACCGCGAGAGATTTATGTATTCGTTTCAGAATAAGGATTAAAAGCAATGGTCGGTTCTGAGCATTATCTCGAAGCACGGGGGATCAGCAAAAGTTTTGGCAGTCAACTGGCCCTCGACAAAGTCGATTTTGATCTCAACGCCGGAGAAGTGCATGCGTTGTTGGGTGAAAATGGCGCTGGGAAATCAACACTCATTAAAATCATTACCGGAGCTTATCAGCCTGATAGCGGCAATATCAAACTCGATGGGCAGCCGGTCTCATTTTACGATCCACTGCAGGCGCAAGCTGCTGGCATTGGAACAGTTTATCAAGAGGTCAATCTTCTCCCCAATATGACGGTTGCCGAAAATATTTTTATTGGACGTCAACCAACTCGTTTCGGCATTGTTCAGAAAAAACTCGTCGAACAGGCCGCGCGCGTCACATTGCTCAAATACGGCCTCGAAATTGATGTCAGCGCTCAAGTTGCTACTCTGCCTGTTGCCGTTCAACAAATTATTGCAATTGCCAGAGCGGTTGAACTTTCCGGCAAGGTGCTGGTTCTTGATGAACCAACAGCAAGCCTTGATCGTGTTGAAGTCGAAAAATTATTCGCTGTTCTGCGATTGCTGAAATCCAGAGGATTGGCGATTGTCTTCATTACTCATTTCCTTGATCAGGTTTTTGAATTGGCTGACCGTGCCACAGTGTTGCGTAACGGCAAACTCATTGGCACGGAAAAAGTTAATCGCCTCACCAGAACATCCTTGGTGCGAATGATGTTGGGCAAGGATATATCGCTGCAAAGCCACCCCGTTATGGTTGGTGAACGTAAAGCTGGCGAAGAGCTGGTATCGTTCACAAACATGGGTTTGCGCGGGGTGGTCAGCCCATTTTCGCTCAACATTCACAAGGGTGAAGTTGTCGGCGTGGCTGGTTTGCTTGGATCGGGTCGCACTGAAATTGCGCGCCTCATGTTTGGCGTTGATGAGGCTGATGAAGGTGAAGTGAAGATAAGTGGCAAAACGGTTTCAATCCGCTCCACTTCAGATGCCATTGCGCTTGGCTTTGGTTTCTGCCCCGAAGACCGCAAAACCAACGGAATCCTCGCCGAACTTTCTGTGCGCGAAAACATCATCATCGCGTTGCAGGGCAAACTGGGTTGGTTCAAAACGCTAAACCAAGATGAGCAACTCGAAATCGCCGAGAAATTTATGGAGTCTCTGGATATTCGGGCGAACTCGGCGGAGCAGCTGGTCAAATCACTATCTGGCGGCAATCAGCAAAAGGTTATTTTGGCGCGCTGGCTCGCGACCGATCCGCGCCTGCTTATTCTTGATGAGCCAACACGCGGCATTGATGTTGGCGCGCATGCGGAAATTGTGCGCGCCATTAACTCTCTGCG
Organism: Hyphomicrobiales bacterium; assembly: GCA_003151375.1. GTDB lineage: Bacteria > Pseudomonadota > Alphaproteobacteria > Rhizobiales > Aestuariivirgaceae > Aestuariivirga. The sequence continues at coordinate 537 of PLXI01000124.1, read as the reverse complement.
TGATGATGGTTTAGCGCTGATCGTGATTTCGTCTGAGCTTGATGAGATTGTTGCTTATAGTTCGCGTGTCGTGGTCATGCATGACCGCAAAGTTGCCGTGGAACTGCGCGGTAAAGATATTACACCATCAGTTATCGTGCAGGCTATTGCAGCACAGCCACCAGAGCAAACTATATGAAGCGCACACAATTCGATTTTCTTCTGAATCCCCAGATCGGGGTTCTTGTACTCATTTTGATTATGAATTGGGTCTTGTTTCCGGGATTTTTTAATCTCTCTTGGCAAGACGGGCGATTGTTCGGCAGCATGATCGATGTGTTGAACCGGGGTGCTCCTGTTGCGATCTTGGCTGTCGGCATGTCTGCCGTGATCGCCACAAAGGGCGTTGATCTATCCGTTGGTGCGGTTATGGCCGTTGCCGGTGCGGTGGCCGCCACAGAGGCACTTCAAGGCTATCCTTTCATCATCATTCTCGCCTCCACTTTGTTCGTCGGAATTTTGTGTGGGTTTTGGAATGGCTTGCTCGTGGCCTATTTG
>PLXI01000191.1 GCA_003151375.1 Hyphomicrobiales bacterium | reverse complement strand
TTGGCGCTGTTGAAAATCGCATTCTGCAAAGCACCGGCTTTGTCGGTGCCTTCAGCAAGAAGGTGGGCGAATGTGTTGGTTAAATTCATTGTGTTGCTGCGAACAGCTTTTCCATAGAGTTCTGAAGCTGATTTTCTGTATATGGCTTTTGCACAAAATGCGCACCGTCAACAAACAAGGCTCTCAACTCGTCGGTCATGGAACCGCCAGTCGTATAAAGCACGCGTAGCTCGGGTCGAAGCTTGATGCCTAATTGCGCCAATTCAAATCCACCATATTTGTTAGTTTTAAATCGGATATCCGTGAAAAGGGCATCAATTTTCATCGATGACTCCAAGTATTTAAGTGCCCCAGCAGCATCACCAGCCGTCATCGTCTCATGGCCCAGTTCTTGAACCATAAGTTCGGCTACTAAGCGGATAAAGACCTCATCATCAACAATAAGTATCGTTGCCATTAAATTCCCATTGCCAATGCGATCAACCGCCAACGGGAACAGCGGTCTTTGCCGCATAATCACTCGCTGAAATGCCGGGCAACCCATTCAAAAATGCCACCAGTGACCAGATTTCATCATCCGAGAGTGTCGGTGCAAAGCCCGGCATGGCGGTCATTTTGACACCATATTTTATAAACTGAAAATTTTCCGCAGGATCGGATTTACGGTCGGCGCGGAAGAGATCTGGTGGTAGGGGGTTGAGCCCCTTGGCGATATTGGTTTGGGCCAAACCCGGTGCGCCGTGACAGACAGCACAATTTTCAACGAAAAGACGACCCCCCGCAGAAATCATTTTTGGTTGGTCAAGCCCAGTTGGCGGGTGGTTTGCACTCAACCTAGCGCCAACGGAATTGTCCGACACTTTGTGCACCGCCCAAGAGACCATAGCGCTATCGGGCGTTGTTGCTGAAACATCATATGTGCCGGAATAGATAAAGGCCAATCCGCCCAAAACTGCGACCACGGCGCAACCTAGAATAGTCATCAAAATTTTCATTATTCCGCCCCGCCAGTTAAGTTGGTCCGCTACAACCCCAACGGCTGAACTTGCCAAAGGTTCCACATCACCGGCGATTTTATTGGCCAGAGTTGATTTAACCGCATTTTCAATGTGACATGAGAACCGGACGATCAAGATTACGCAGGATGTGGCGCGTGGCACCACCAAAAACCATTTCAGAAAACCGACTGTGCCCATAAGCGCCGAGCACAATAAGATCGGCTCCATGATCATTGGCGGCGCGCAAAAGTGTTTCCCCCACCGACATGCCATCTGACGCGACATCGGTGATTTCAGTTTTCACACCGTGACGATCCAGTGTTTCAGCAATGCCCGCTGCAGGCAGATTGCCGCCAGTCGGAACATCCACGGTGACAAGCCGTGTGAGCTTAGCCTTCTGCAAAAGCGGCAATGCATCAAAGACAGCGCGAGACGATTCACGGCTCTCATTCCAACCCACCATAACCATCCGAGGGATAAACCTGAACTGCGGGGATGACATAAAGTCCTGATATATGCGCATTGAAGCGCACGCTCAACTCACGCGCCACTGAGATGAGTTGTGGCAATCTTCCAATTTCGTTGAGGCAAAACAAGTATTGTTTTATACGCCACCATGGTTGCTCGCTGGTGATGATACGGAACGGACACAACCTCAATTTGTTCCGTTGCGCTGCGGAACAAATTCATTTTTCACTCATTTAGAATATTGAAATGAAAGAAGGCATTTGAAATGAATATTTTAGTCCATGCAAGCGAACCACCCCTTCCTAATTTAACAATCACACCCGATAGCGCCTTTGCAATTCTTTTGAAGGCGCGACAGTTTGATGTGAAAGTTCCTCAGACTGACCCCGACAGTGGCTCTAACCCAAGTGACGACGAAAGCGTTGATGCATTAGAGTTTGGGCCATCAGACGACACCCGCCGCGAACTCTTCTCCGCAATCCACGATCTCAATGACGATGAACAAGCTGACCTAATTGCGTTGATTTTCTTAGGGCGCGGTGATTTTGCTTTGAGTGAATGGAATGAGGCAAGACAAGAAGCGGGCCAAATAGGCCGACAGCACATCCCTCGTTTTGTCACCGAAATTCCATTAGCAAGTGATTATCTGCAAGAAGGCTTATTTCAATTCAATTTGTCGCTGCAGGACCATTTGGATAGCCCCTAAAAATGAATTGCATTATTTTTTCGTAACGAGGCGACAAGAAGTGGAACCAATGTCTGTCGCATGAGTTTCTCCAGCAAGAGTTTGATGTTCAAGCTCGAAACACGTCGGATGCACATCCGATCAATCAAACATATGGAGAATATCATGAAAATTCAAAATATCGCTTTCGCATCAGCTGTGCTGATGACTTTAGCTGTTGGCGCAAGTGTGCCTAGCAGCGCTCAAACCGCCGCAGCCACAACCACAGCCGGGGATTCAAAGAACTGCCCTAGTGGTGACCAGACATACGATGTTAAAACCGGCACCTGCCTTGATACGATTCACCCAGGAATGGCATTGGATTGGACAATTGTGGGCGGCACCAAGGAATCGCATATGAATTACAATAAGAGCCTGACTGCGGAAGATCGTGATTATATTACTTCTGTCTGCAAGATTTCTTACAAGCACCGCACAGCACAAGAAAAAGCGTATTGCGCCGACATTATGTAATCGGAGTTGAGGCGCAGATTTCATCTCTCCCGAGAATCTTTGCGCAACAGAAGTAGCGCCCCTAGTCGAAAGACAGCGGGGCACTATTTTTTGATCGTGTCTAGGTTACGATTTTGCATGACAACTCACTGAGATGCTCGTCGCCTCATTACGAAAAAATAATGCAATTCATTTTTAGGGGCTATCCAAATGGTCCTGCAGCGACAAATTGAATTGAAATAAGCCTTCTTGCAAATACTGCACGCAAGCGCCGGAACTTGCCGCACAAAACGGAAGCTCCCGAATTCATTCCGTTCGACGTGGAGCGGTTGGCTGGGGCGGGAGGGATCGAACCTCCGAATGCCGGAATCAAAATCCGGTGNNCTTACCGCTTGGCGACGCCCCAATTTGCGTATTCAGGGCAGACCGAAAGCCTCACCACCAAAGAAATACGCTTCAACGCAACGCGCCTATAGCTGCTTCGGGCGGCCCGAGCAACCGCCTTGCGCAGATTGTTGGGAGTGCTAGGCTTTGGCCCAAGAGCACGGCCGAAAAGNNTCTTGTTAGTTTGGCAACACAGGAGAGTTACCCATGAAATTTGTACTTAACGCCCTATTGACCACGACCGCGGCTTGCGCCGTGCTTTTCGGCGCACAAGCCAAGGCTGGAACTTTGGATGATGTCAAAGCCCGCGGGCAATTGCTTTGCGGCTCAAACCCAAGCCTCTTGGGCTTCGGCGTGCCTGATGATCAAGGCAAGTGGACAGGCTTTGACGTTGACTATTGCCGCGCCATCGCTGCCGCCGTTTTGGGCGATGCCACCAAAGTGAAATTCGTTCCACTGTCTGCCAAAGAACGCTTCACCGCTCTGCAATCCTCAACCATTGACGTGTTGGTACGCAACTCCACTTGGACGATGAGCCGCGACACAACTTTGGGCCTCACCTTCGCAGGTGTGAATTATTATGATGGCCAAGGTTTTATGGTTCCCGCCAAGCTTGGTGTGAAATCAGCACTTGAGTTGAAGGGTGCTACAGTTTGCGTGCAATCCGGCACCACCACAGAGCTTAACCTTGCTGACTTCTTCAAATCCCACAACATGGATTACAAAGTGGTCTCCATTGAAAAAGAAGAAGAAGTGTTGAAGGCCTATCAAGATGGCCGTTGCGATGTTTATACCACTGACCAATCTGGCCTCTATGCAGAACGCCTGGGTCTCACCAATCCAGATCAGCAAATCGTTTTGCCGGAGATCATCTCCAAAGAACCTTTGGGCCCAGTGGTGCGCCAAGGTGATACGCAGTGGTTTAACATTGTGAAGTGGGTAACATTCGCTTTGGTCTCAGCTGAAGAACTGGGTGTTACATCCGCCAATGTTGATGAAATGCGCAAGTCACCAAATCCAGAAATTCAGCGCTTGTTGTCATCGAAGGTAACAGATGCCACCGGCAAAGAAGCCGACAATGATTTCGGCAAGGCAATAGGCCTTGGTCCAGACTGGGCTTATAACGCCATTAAACAGGTCGGCAATTATGGCGAAGTATTTGAACGCAACATCGGCAAAGGCACAAAGCTGAAAATCGCTCGCGGCAAGAACGCGTTGTGGAGCGACGGCGGCCTACAATATTCGCCACCAATCAACTAACGAGAATATGAGGGCCTTGGCACATTGCCAGGGCTCTCATTTTGTGTGCTAATAGGCCCATGTCATCTGTTGATCCGAACCAAAATTCAAAACCAACCAGCATAAGTGCTTTGTTTTATAGCGCTCGTGTGCGCGGACTGGTCAGTCAGGCCTTGGTGCTGATCATTTTGGCATGGGGGCTTTATGAGATTGTCGCCAACACCCAAGCCAATCTAAAGCACGTCAACCAGAATTTCGGTTTTGACTTTCTCGGCAAGGCGGCGAATTTTGATATTCTTTCTTCACTGATTTCTTATTCCTCATCATCCACCTATGGCCGTGCCTTATTGGTGGGCTTCTGGAACACGCTGCTGGTGGCTGGTTGTGGCATTGTGCTTGCGACGCTCATTGGTTTTTTGGGCGGCATTATGCGGCTTTCCAAAAATGCTGTCATTTCAGGCACTGCTGCACTTTATGTTGATATCGTGCGCAGTGTGCCCCTGCTGCTGCAAATCTTCATGTGGTATGCGTTGGTGCTGGCACCCCTGCCCGGCCCACGCCAAGCGTTTCATTTCTTCGATATACTATTCATCAGCAATCGCGGTGTTACCGGCCCACGGCCGGAATTTGGCGACGGCGCGATCGTGGCTCTTATATTACTCGTCGGCGCCATCATCGCCAGTTTTGCGCTGCAGCGCTATGCCCGCAAAAAGCAGGAACTGACCGGCCAGCGCATTCCGGCCGGTTGGATTTCATTGGCACTGATAATTGCAACACCAATTATTGGATTGGCTGTCGTGGGCTGGCCTCTGACATGGGATGTTCCATCACTCGCCGGTTTCAATTTTNNCGCAGGCTTTAATTTTAGCGGCGGCATGACACTGATCCCAGAATTCCTCGCACTCCTGTTGGCACTCAGTGTTTATACTGGCACCTTCATCACTGAAATTGTGCGCGCTGGCATTCAAGCGGTAAGCCGCGGGCAAACCGAGGCCTCGGAGGCTTTGGGTCTTAGCAATGGCAAAACCTTGCGGCTGGTGATTATCCCGCAAGCCATGCGCGTCATCATTCCGCCGCTGGCCAATCAATATTTGAACCTCACCAAAAACTCCACCTTGGCCATTGCCATTGGCTTTCCTGATCTGGTTGCAACTGGCGGCACAATTTTAAATCAATCGGGCAAGGCCATCGAAATCGTCATGGTATGGATGGTGGTCTATCTCACCCTCAGCCTCATCACCTCGGCCTTCATGAANNGCATTGGGCACGATCATCATCGCAGCTCTATTTGTGACTGTGGGTTGGAACTTGTTGGATTGGGGCGCCATCCGCGCGGTGTGGTCAGCACCGGACCGTGAACTTTGCGCCGCTCAAGGCGCTGGCGCTTGCTGGCCCTTTGTCTTTGCCAAAATCCAGCAATGGATTTACGGACTTTATCCGTTTGATCAGCGCTGGC
>PLXI01000024.1 GCA_003151375.1 Hyphomicrobiales bacterium | reverse complement strand
AGGCTTCTTCGGTGGTCATTTTCATAAGGCGGACTCCAGATTTGAGGATAAACCAGCATACCCCAAATCTGGTACCATGTTAGGGCCAGCTGAAAAAAACTCTAAGCCTCAGGTGATTTCAGCGCCAAGGTTGAAACACCCATGGCCTGCGCTACCAGTTGCATGTCATCTTCCGAAATCTCGAAAAGGCCAAAGCGGAATTTATAACCCCAATGCGTCTGGCCCTTTGTAAATGAAAGCTCTTGCAGCAGAGGCAAGATAGAAGCTGGTTTGGTTTCAAACCAATCAACATCGCGCCGGAATGCTTTAAAGCCTTCCCCCATATCGCCTTGATATGGAGCACCCGCCTTAACCAGCCCCAAAGCCGTGAAAGACTTGAGGCTGTCCTTGCCACCAAAAGTTTCCACTGGCGAATAGTAAGCAATGACATCTCCGGGTAGAAGGCGCTTCAGCGGCGCCTCCTTACCATGATTAACCTGCATGAAGCCGCCAGTTACGCCACATGCAATGTGGTTGGCCGCCGCCACGCCAACCCAGAAACGCCGCGCACTCATGATGCTGCAAACACGCGTAATCGGTGGCCATCAGGGTCCGCCACAGTGAAGGTGTAGCCGAAATCCATTTGCATGGGTTCTTGTAGAACTGTAGCGCCGATCTTTTTGGCGGATTCAAGAAACTGTTCAACAATTTCTTTGCTCTCGACTTGAAAACAAACTTCATTGCTGCCCGTAGGCACCGTCGCTTTCGGCAAAACATCTGCGCGTTTCCATAAGCCAAGCATGGTGGGCGCGGTGAGCGCAAACATCGCAAAACCGGGTGAGGCATCAACTGGCGGCACACGCAGCAGCTTCTCATAAAATTCAGCAGACTTCATCGGATCTTCAACATAAAGCAGAAATGAATGTGTTGGCATTGGTCTTCTCCTTGGTTACGATGGAGCAGACATAACACGTGCTACTGTCAGCATATGTCAGCAGTCGATTTCACCACTGCACTTGCTCAATCCGTATCGCCCCGGTGGCCAGCATGATGAGGCGGTCGAGGCCGAGAGCAACGCCTGAAGTTTCCGGCATCATGCTCAATGCCTCCAGCAGTTCTTCATCAATCGGATAGCGCTCACCATAGATGCGCTGTTTAATCTCCATCTCTTCTTCAAAACGGCGGCGTTGTTCTTTAGCGTCAGTCAATTCGCCAAACCCATTAGCCAGTTCCACTCCCGCTGCATAAACCTCAAAGCGCTCCGCCACGCGGGCATCATGTGAACAAACGCGGGCCAGTGCCGCCTCACAAGACGGATATTCATAAAATACCGTTAGCTTGTCGTTGCCCAAATGCGGCTCCACTTTCTCCACCATGATGCGGCTGAAAATATCGCTCCAGCTATCGTCGTCGCGGAATGCCACAGGTGATTGCGCAGCCAAGGCGTCCCGGTTACCGGTGGTGGGGAGTAGATCCACGCCCGCAAACTTATAAAATCCTTCTGAAACAGTCATCCATTCCACAGCTGCATTGGAATCGCACTTGATTCCCCGCCATTCAAAGTTTCGGCCCGCGGCAGCCAATTGCACCAACGCCACACAATCATCAATAACCTGCTTATAAGATGCCAATGCCCGATACCATTCCAACATGGCAAATTCTGCTGCATGGGTGGCTGTTCGCTCACGATTGCGGAACACGTGACCCAAAAAGAAAATCTGTTTTTCGCCCGCCGCCAAAAGCTTCTTGCAATGAAATTCCGGTGAAGTGTGTAAATAGCGCTTGTGCACCACACCATCAGGCCCAATCAGCTCCGTCTTAAAGCCGTGTAAATGCGCCTCATTGCCGGGCGAGATTTGCATCGCTGGCACATCCACCTCCAGAAAACCATGTTGGGCCATCCAAAGTCGTAAATCTGAAATAATGCGGTTGCGCGCCAACAAAAACCCCCGCCTATCTTCATGGCGGCTGGGGTGAAACCACGGTTTATCCTGCGGGGGTTGGCTTTGCATGACCGCCCTGCTATGAGGCCCACCAACACTGATTTCAATCCCAAAATTCAAGGATTTCCCCGTGGTAAAAGTTATCGCTTCCGGCGTGCGTAAAGGCAATGTGATCGAACATGAAGATGGTAAGCTTTATGTGGTGCTCAAAGCTGAAAGCATGCACCCTGGCAAAGGCACCCCAACCACCACCATTGATATGCGCCGCATTTCCGATGGTGTGAAAACCGTGGTGCGTTACAAAACCACCGATAATATGGAACGCGCATTCGTTGAAACCGTTATGCACACCTATTTGTATCAAGACGGCGACAATTACGTATTCATGAATCCTGTGTCATTTGATCAGATATCTTTGCACAAGGATATGGTGGGTGATTCAGCACCATATCTGCAAGAAGGCATGGAATGCCAGATTGCTTTGTTTAACGAAGGCCCGATTTCAATTGAAATCCCACAGCGCGTGACACTTGAAATCACTGACTGTGAGCCGGCAATTAAAAATCAAACGGCATCGTCATCCTTCAAGCCTGCCATGTTGAACAATGGTGTCCGCACACTCGTGCCACCACATATCAATGTGGGCACGCGCATTGTGGTGGACACCAATGACGGCTCTTACGTGGAACGCGCCAAGGATTAAGCGCGTCCAGCTTCGCTTGATAACATAGCAGCAGAAACGCCCAGCTTGGCCAATGCGGCGTCATGCAGCCGCTCATGACTTGTGCCAAATACGAGAGCGGGATCGGCATCACAGTGCAACCATGCATTATTTATGATTTCACTCTCAAGTTGGCCAGGGTTCCAGCCTGCGTAACCGAGTGTCAAGATCTTTGAATGCGGCCCCTTGCCGCCAGCAATGGCTTTCAGCACATCTGTCGTTGCCGTGAGGACAAATTCCGCACCTACGCGCATGCTTTCGTCAGTTTTATAATCGCCACTGTGCAAAACAAATCCTTGAAATTGTTTAACCGGCCCACCCAACATCACAGGCAAATTCAAAATCTCTTCTGAAGTTTGATCGAGATTGAGCTTCTCCACGAGATCGGCAAACACCATGCGCGGAGCTGGCTTGTTTATCACCAAGCCCATTGCGCCATCTTCGGTGTGCGAACATATGAACACCACTGATCGCTCAAAATCATCGCCTCTGACTGCATGCATCGCGATCAAAAGCTTACCGGTGAGAGAAAGGCGCTTGGTCATCGGCCCAGCATAATACTATTTAATCTTAACGGGAAGGTGATTGGCAGGTGATGAAACTTGCGTTTAAATGGGCCTCATGCACAGAAGAACATTCATTGCCGCACTGGCCGCCACACCATTCATCCGCCCCGCTTTGGCCGAGACGCCTGAGTGGCAAACGCGGCTGATTACCAAGACAATTGAGGGCCAACAGATTTACGGGTTGCACATTAAATTAGCTCCAGGCTGGAAAACCTATTGGCGCGTTCCGGGTGAGGCTGGCATTCCGCCGCTCATTAAGCTTGAAGGAACTGACACAGCGTCCTTAGTCATTGACTATCCATTACCCATCCGCATCACTGATGAAAGCGGAGAGGCCATTGGCTATCATGATGAAGTGGTATTTATTTTGCGCCCAACCACCTCAGTTAAAGACGCTAAACTATCGGCGTTCTTTGGCGTATGCCGAAATATCTGTCGTCCGGCCAGATTTGAAGCAAACCTCGCGGAGGCCCAAAACGACGACAACATCATGCAACAATTCATCGCGCGCGTGCCAAGTGCGACAGACTTTATCTCCAAAGCCAGCCAGAATGCCGGTGAGCTTGTTCTCAATATTTCGCAAAAATTGGATGATATTTTTATTGATGGCCCTGACGGACTCTATTTCCGCAAACCCACCATCACTGATACGTTAGCCAAATTTAAAATTGATGGCCTCGCGGATGGCCAGTCTCTTAAGGGTGAAAAATTGAAGATCACCGCCGCCGCAAATGGCAAAGGCCTTGAACAGCAGATAATGGTTTCCTAAACACATGTTTCAGGAGAAAACCATGATCAAAGTCGGCGATAAACTTCCTTCAGCAGAATTTATTAGTTTCAACGCCGATGGCCAAATTAAATTGACTACAGATCAAGTTTTCAAGGGCAAGAAGGTGGTGCTCACGGGAATGCCTGGTGCTTTCACGCCCACCTGCACCATGAACCATTTGCCCGGCTTTATTGAACACGCTGAAGCGATCAAAGCCAAAGGTGTTGCCACAATCGCCTGTACCACGGTGAATGATCCGCATGTGATGAAGGCGTGGAGCAAACATGCTGACCCCACGGGCAAAATTCTTATGCTGGCTGATGGCAATGCAACTTTCGCCAAGGCCGTGGGCCTCGACAAGGATATGAGTGCCGGTAATATGGGGGTTCGTTCCAGCCGTTATTCCATGGTGGTAGACGATGGTATCGTCACCCATCTCAATGTTGAAACTGCATCAGGCGTGAATGTGTCTGGCGCAGATACCATCCTCACCCAGATTTAGTTTTCCACAGCCATTAACCAACAGGGGATAAACCCCTAGCCTAAAAAGCACAGGCCGACTTAGCTTCATTTCTTGTGATGGAGTGCGGGCGTGTTCAAGGGCGTTTTGTTGGGATTGTGTTTGGTTGGCGGCGCTGCAGCTTGTGCAGCACAAACACCAGTGTCATCAGCCCAGCAACCGCAATGCATAGCACTTGAAGTGCCCCAACAAGATTCAGGCGTTAGAGTCAGCGCCACTTACGGTGGCCAACACTATGAATTCCGCGTGACGGTGGATGGCAAACCAGTGGATTTGCAATCACAAGTCAAGTCCCAAGAAGTGAAGGCCGCCTGCGTCTACACCAGTTGATCAGGCCTTTGGTTTAATTCCAGCATTGGCCATCATCATGGTGATAAGCCGTGGCACGTAACGCTCACCAAAACCCAGCGTATCGGCCAACACATAGGTCTGGTGGACTTGTTCAGCAAGAAATGAAGCCACTGGCATCTGCTCGGTCATATTGGTGTAATAGCGCAAATCTTTTCTAGCATTGCGAATAGTGAATTTGGCGTGGCTGTCATCATCATGCAATGGCACATTGATGAGGCGGCCGAACATCATTGATGCCGCACCGCCACCCATGATGATTTTATTCAACGCTTCCATATCCACCCCCGCCTTGGCCGCCACGGTGATGGCCTCAGCTGCGACGGCCGCATGCGCCAATGAGAGGAAGTTATTGATCAGCTTCACTTGATGCGCTGTACCAACAGCACCTGTCGGCACAATCAAATCGGCGAAGGCAGATAATACCGGATGGATCATATCCAACACGGCCACATCACCGCCCACCATAAGCCCCAACTTTCCAGCGTCTGCTTCTTTGGGGGTTCGTGTCATCGGTGTATCAACAAAATGCATTGTGAGGGCAGTGGCTTCACCGGCAAGCGCAATGGTCGAATGTGGCTCAGCGGTGGAGCAATCGGCAATGATCAAGCCTTTTTTGCCATGAGCCAAAACACCATCTGGCCCACGCATGATGGCCTCCACTTGCGGGCTGCCAGTAACCACAAGGATCAGCATGTCTGAAGCCTTCACTAGATCGGCAATGGATTTTGCCTCCACTGCACCCTGCCCTAACAGGCTTTCAATTGGCACACGGTTTTTATGAGCCAGCACGTTAAGTTTGAAGCCCTTGGCCAATATGTTCTTGCCAATGCCATGGCCCATCAGGCCCACGCCAATCAATCCAACTGTCTTAATGCTCATTTGATCCTCCATCCTCTTCTGCTTCAAATCGACCTGCACCTATGCTAGCAGAACATTACATGTCTCGGTAGCTCAGCAGGATAGAGCACCGGTTTCCTAAACCGGGGGTCAGGGGTTCGAATCCCTTCCGAGACGCCAAACTTCGGTTCAGTGATGTTCTTAGCTGTTCACCTCTGACTGACAGACCCAATAAAACTCAGATATTTATAGTGTATTTGTACTCCATCAGCCGTGGACGTTCGCTGACAGTCATGATAATATTGGGGTTCAAATTGGGGTATTAGTGATTTAGAACCATGCCAAAACTCAGAGGACAAAAACATCAAGCTCTGCGACTTTCGGCCCTTCAGGTTCAGGCAGTTATCAAGCAAAAGGTTAGCAAGTCACGCAAGTTTGCTGATGGGCAAGGCTTATATCTGGTCGTGGCGAAGTCTGGCTCGATTAGTTGGATTTTCCGTTAGTCTTATGGAATTAACAAACACAGGGAATTGAATTTGGGGACTGCCTCGGAGCTCACTCTTGCCGAAGCGAGAGAGCGTCGTGAAAAGGCTGTTCGTCATCTTGCCGCCCAGCGTGATCCAGGCCCACTGATGAGCGCCGCTGCCCGCAGGCAGCAGGAGCAAACAAAGGCAGGCGTCCCAAAGTTCTTAGAGGCAGCGAGGGCCTATATTGTCGATGCAGCACCTGGGTTCAAGAGCAAGAAAACTGTTCAAGCATGGAACCGAGCACTGCTGCACTATGCCAAGCCACTTCATGACAAGCCCATAAATGCGATTACAACCGATGACGTTGCGGATGTGCTAAAGCCAGTATGGCGAACGCGACTTGAAACCGCCAGAAAACTGCGATGGAGACTTGAGGCCGTTTTTGCAGAGGCAATTCCCAAGGGATTCCGAAACACTGCCCCAAATGGTGAAATGATACATATCAAAAATCCTGCCCAATGGGATGATAATTTAGCTGCATTGGCAGCATTCAGGAAAGCAAACAATAGGCGCCCAACTAAAGTCCGGCATCACTCATCGCTACCCTACAAGGAATTGCCAAGCTTTTATTTGGACCTTGAGAAGAGAGAAAGTAGTGCAGCTTCCGCGATGCGCTTGGCCATTCTGACCGCTTGCCGAACTTCAGAAATCTTGGGTGCTCGTTGGAATGAAATCAACTTCGAACTTTCGTTGTGGACCATACCAGCATATCGGATGAAGGCAGACCGTGAGCACCAGGTGCCGCTAAGTGATCCAGCGAATGAACTCCTGCGAACAATTGCGCGGTTCGAGGGCCATCCATTTGTATTTGTGGGAAAGGATAAGGAACACCATCTCTCAAATATGAGCATGCTGATGCTCCTAAGGCGAATGGGAAGAACAGACATCACCCCACATGGCTTCCGCAGCACATTCAGGACATGGGCTCAGGAATGCACCTCTTTTCCTCGAGAGGTTGCGGAGATGGCATTGGCACATCTCGTCGGCAGCGCTGTCGAACGGTCCTACGCCCATTCAAATTTACTTGAAAAGCGCAAGGAACTTATGGCGAAGTGGGCTGAGTTTGTACTGGGTCGCTAATTTCGGTGTGTTGCGGGCCTGGATGGGGATAAACGTCGGCCATCATGAATAACAAATATTGTTCTGCCTTTAGCCCCATGAGGAACCGTATAGTCTGTCCGGCATCAGCACCAATTGGATAGAATGCACGACTTGAACAGTGGAGGCATTCCGGTCGATAACAGCAATGCACTGAGATGCAATGAATCACCAAAGAGCGGCGACGTTTCAGGCGCTCCAGAATAATACGCCTGATTGCACATCACTAAGCCGTCGCCTTAAAAACGACCAAACGACATCTGACTAACGCGCACCACCTTCGGTCAATTGTGCCAAAGCTTCCCCAGACTCGACCAAGTTTGCGCTCTGACCGGTTTCATCTTCGAAGCACTTGATGATGAGATCGAAATAGAGTGGATCAAGCTCAATGCCATTCTCACACGACAGGTTTCCGCAGTCACGGCGGCTTGCCTTGCCGTTGAGAAACACAAATACCTTAAAGTCGAGGGGTTTGATTCTGTGAATTTTCCCGTAGGCCATAATGATGTCGATTTCTGTTTGCGGCTGATGGAACAAGGATACCGCAATATTTGGACGCCTTTTGCCAAGCTCATCCATCATGAATCGGTTTCACGCGGCAAGGAAGACACCATTGCCAAACAACTCAGATCCAAGCGTAAAGTGGCCTATTTCCGTAAACGTTGGGCTAAAATGGTCAACAATGATCCATTTTACAATCCAAATCTGACATTAGAGCATTCTGAGTTCCCCCTGGCCGAGCAAGGCCGAAGGCAGCTGTCTTGGACGGATTTCGCAGTCCACAAAGACTAAATATTCCTCGCTGCAGCCATATACCAATCAATCGTCTCACTCATCCCTTCTTCAAAATTGTGCCTTGGCTGCCAGCCTAATTCCTTTTTGATGCGCGAGCAGTCAATGGCGTATCGACGGTCATGGCCCAGTCGGTCTTTGACATAGCTAATCAGTGTAGCATGGCTTGTGCCATCGTTGCGTGGCCGCTTTTGGTCCAGCATTTTGCAGATGGCATTTACAACATCAATATTAGCGCGTTCTGCATTACCGCCCACGTTATAGCTACGTCCATTTTGCCCCTTTAGAAAAATGAGCGCCAAAGCCTCGGCGTGATCTTCAACGTGTAACCAATCACGTACATTCATGCCATTACCATAAACAGGCAAAGGCTTGCCCTGCATCGCGTTGGCGATCACAAGAGGAATAAGTTTTTCGGGAAATTGCCGCGGCCCATAATTGTTACTACAATTAGAAATCACAATTGGTAGTCCATAAGTGTGATGCCATGCTTGCACAAGAAAATCTGATGAAGCCTTGCTTGCCGAATAAGGTGAAGAAGGATTGTAAGGCGTCTCTTCGGTGAACAGCGAGTCATCAAATGGTAGATCACCATAAACTTCATCCGTAGAAATATGATGAAAGCGGAAGTTAGCCTTTTTCTCTCCGCTTAAGCTCGCATAGTAACTCCGTGCGGCCTCAAGCAAATTGAAAGTGCCAACCACATTCGTGATGATAAATTCACTAGGACCATCAATTGAACGATCAACATGGCTCTCAGCTGCGAGATGCATCACACCGTCAATTTGCTCGGCGCGCATGAGTTTGAGCAAAGCAGCACGATCAACAATATCTAGTTGATGAAATGAATAAAGCGGGTTCTTTTCAATCTCAGCCAAATTGGAAAGCCTGCCCGCATAGGTGAGTTTGTCGACATTGATCACATGATGGCCAAGGTCCT
>PLXI01000211.1 GCA_003151375.1 Hyphomicrobiales bacterium | reverse complement strand
TCTTGTTCTTGGGGCATCCAGTCCATGACCGTAGTGCCTTCGTGGACTGGATGCCCCAAGAACAAGAGCGCGGGATCACGATCACTGCGGCCGCGACCACGTCTTTCTGGCGCGATCACCGTATTAATATCATTGATACTCCGGGCCACGTTGATTTCACCATTGAAGTTGAACGTTCGTTGCGTGTGCTTGACGGCGCTGTTTGCGTGTTGGATTCAAACCAAGGCGTTGAGCCACAAACTGAAACCGTTTGGCGTCAAGGCGACAAATATGCAGTTCCACGTATTGTGTTCTGCAACAAGATGGACAAGACTGGTGCATCTTTTGAGCAATGCCTGAAGGATATCAAAGAACGTCTCGGCGCAAAGCCAGTTCCTATTCAGTTACCAGTTGGCGCTGAAGTTGATTTCAAAGGTATCATTGATCTCGTGCGCATGAAAGCCGTGATCTGGGATAATGAAGAACTCGGCGCCACTTATCACGACGAAGAAATTCCAGCCGATTTGCTGGGTGCCGCCAAACAAGCCCGCGCAGATATGATCGAAGCCTGCGCTGAGCTCGATGAAAAAGCCATGGATGACTATCTCAACGGTATTGAGATGGACAATGCTACAATTAAGCGTCTTCTGCGCAAAGCCGTGTTGAACGCTTCGTTCTTCCCAGTGTTGTGTGGCTCTGCTTTCAAGAACAAAGGTATTCAACCTCTGCTTGATGCAGTTTGTGACTATCTGCCTTCACCTTTGGATCGCCCAGCCATTAAGGGCATTGATGTAAAGACCGGTGGCGAGACCACACGTCCGTCATCTGACACAGAACCTCTGGCTCTATTGGCCTTCAAGTTGATGGATGACCAATTTGGCATTCTCACATTCTGCCGCATCTATTCCGGCGTGTTGAGCACGGGCACAACGCTTTTGAATTCTACACGTGAAAAGTCTGAGCGTGTGGGCCGCATGGTTCTCATGCATGCCAACAACCGCGAAAACATTTCTGAGGCCCATGCAGGTGACATCGTTGCTCTCGTTGGCCTGAAAGATACCCGCACCGGCGATACGTTGTGCGATCCAGCCAAGCCAGTGATCCTCGAAAAGATGGAATTCCCTGAGCCTGTTATCGAAATGAAGGTCGAACCAAAAACCAAGGTTGACCAAGAAAAGATGGCCATGGCTTTGTATAAGCTGGCTGCTGAAGATCCATCCTTCCGCGTTTCAACTGATTCAGAATCTGGCGAAACCATTATTAAGGGCATGGGCGAACTTCATCTCGACATTAAGGTCGATATTTTGAAGCGCACCCATAAGGTTGAAGTTGTTGTTGGTGCGCCGCAAGTGGCTTACCGCGAAGCCATTACCCGCAAAGTCACCAAAGACTACACCCATAAAAAGCAAACTGGCGGCACGGGCCAATATGCTCGCGTTATTCTGGAAATCGAACCAGCCGAAATTGGCGCTGGCAATTCGTTTGAAAGCAAAGTGGTCGGCGGTTCAGTTCCGAAGGAATATATCCCCGGCGTTGAAAAGGGCTTGAACTCAGTGTTGAGTGCTGGCCCGCTGATTGGCTTTCCTGTGGTTGATATGAAAGTGTCGCTGATTGACGGCGCTTATCATGACGTTGACTCTTCAGCCATCGCCTTTGAAATCGCCACTCGCTCAGCAATGCGTGAAGCGTTTGAAATTGCTGGCCCGCAATTGCTGGAACCAGTGATGAAAGTTGAAGTCACCACGCCAGATGAATTCCTTGGCGGTGTGATCGGCGATTTGAATTCACGTCGTGGCCAGATCATGGGCACGTCAACACGTGGCAACGCGCAAATCGTAAATGCGCATGTGCCTTTGGCCAACATGTTTGGTTACATTAATAATCTGCGTTCGATGTCTCAGGGCCGTGCGTCCTACACAATGCAGTTCGATCACTATGAGCAAGTCCCAGCCAATGTGGCTGAGGAAGTAAAAAAGAAATATTCGTAATTGGATTGATGGAGATCAGCCATGGCAAAAGAAAAGTTTAACCGCGACAAGCCACATTGCAACATTGGCACGATTGGCCATGTTGACCACGGCAAGACATCGCTGACGGCGGCTATCACCAAGGTGCTGGCGGAAACCGGCGGGGCCACGTTTATGGCTTATGACATGATTGATAAAGCACCTGAAGAAAAGGCGCGCGGTATCACCATCAACACGGCTCACGTGGAATATCAAACCAAGGCGCGCCACTATGCGCATGTGGATTGCCCAGGCCATGCTGACTATGTCAAGAACATGATCACGGGTGCTGCCCAAATGGACGGTGCGATTTTGGTTGTGTCAGCCGCTGATGGCCCGATGCCACAAACCCGTGAGCACATTCTGCTGGCGCGCCAAGTGGGTGTGCCGGCCCTGGTTGTGTTCATGAACAAGGTTGATCTGGTTGATGATCCTGAATTGCTTGATCTGGTGGAAATGGAAGTGCGCGAGCTTCTGACCTCTTATCAATATCCAGGCGACAAGATTCCAATCACCAAGGGTTCAGCTGTTGCAGCTTTGAACAATGTCACCCCTGAGATTGGCCATGATGCCATTCTGGCTTTGATGAAGACGGTTGATGAATATATCCCACAGCCACATCGCCCGATTGATCTGCCTTTCTTGATGCCGATTGAAGATGTGTTCTCAATTTCGGGCCGTGGCACGGTTGTCACGGGTCGTGTTGAGCGCGGCATTGTGAAGGTTGGCGAAGAAATCGAAATCGTTGGCCTGCGCGACACGGTCAAGACGACATGCACCGGCGTTGAGATGTTCCGCAAGCTCTTGGATCAAGGTCAAGCTGGCGACAATATCGGGGCTTTGCTTCGTGGTGTTGACCGTGAAGGTGTTGAGCGCGGCCAAGTGCTGTGCAAGACTGGTTCGATCAAGCCACATAAGAAGTTCAAGGCAGAAGTTTACATTCTGACCAAGGAAGAGGGTGGCCGTCATACGCCATTCTTCAACAACTACCGCCCGCAATTTTACTTCCGCACGACAGATGTCACAGGCGTTGTGACTTTGAAAGCCGGCACCGAAATGGTTATGCCTGGCGATCGTACGGAAATGGAAGTTGAGCTGATCGCGCCGATCGCCATGGAAAAGGAACTGCGCTTCGCCATTCGCGAAGGCGGCCGGACCGTTGGTGCAGGCGTTGTGACTGTAATCGTTGAGTAATTCCTCGGCGGCTGGTTAGAAAAATGTTCGAATGGGGATCCTTTTAAAAAGGGATCCCTTTCGGCTTTTATGGGTAGTTGGTGAAGTAGGGTCTTTGGTGGTGCCGAGTTTGGCCCAGATTGCGGATGGCGATCGAAGTCTGGCCGCGATCTGGGACGAACTCGGAGGGCAGTAGCTCTAATGGTAGAGCGAACGACTCCAAATCGTTAGGTTGTGGGTTCGAATCCCTCCTGCCCTGCC
>PLXI01000205.1 GCA_003151375.1 Hyphomicrobiales bacterium | reverse complement strand
AATCATTCTGGTCAAACATACGCGCATAGATCACTTCAGTGAACCATTGCGATGAAGGTGAGTCGAGATACCCTGGCACGAGAAGCGATCCCGCCGAAAGCATGAACACCATCACGCTGCCTGATGCGATACCGGGCTTGCAATGCGGTAACACCACACGCCAATGTGTGCGCCAAGACGGCGAGCCTAAATCGCGTGCCGCTTCCACTTGGTTCATATCAAGCGATGTCATGGAATTATAAATTGGGAACAGCATGAATAGAACGTAGACATAAACCAATGTCACCACCACGCCGCTGTAACCCCACAAATACCATGTCCAACGCACACCATCAGACAGCACGCCAATATCCATCAAAATCACCGTCAGCGGCCCTTTGTATGTAAGCAAGATAAACCACGCAAAGGCCCGCATCAATTCGCTCACCCAGAGAGGAATGATCAATATCATCAGATAGGTTGAAAGTCGTTTGGGGGGCAAAATCTTGGCCATATAATAAGCCATCGGATAACAAGCCACAATTGCAACGAAAGTGGCAAAGCAGCTGAAGGCGATCGTCGCCAAAAACACCTGCAGATGGATAGTCATGGGCGTGAAGAATTGAAACCCAAAAATCTCATGCGGCGTCCATGTCGGTTCATGCAGAATCGAGAGATAGTTGTCGAAGGTAAAAATATCCTTCGACCCGCCGATGTCTTTGGCAATCAAATAAGGCCGGAACGATTCCTTGAACAAATTGAGATAGGGTAGAATTACCAGCATCAACAACCAGAATGCGGTCAGCAACACCGTCAGTCCTGAAAGGCCGTAACCATAGCGCCGAAGCATGGCCTGCATGACTAAGCCTTTCCGTAAGCTACAGCATCGCTGGCGAGCAACACCCGGGCGTTTTCAGCAGAAAAAGCCACATGTGTTTCAGTGCCAATGGCTGGTGGCAAATTGGCAGGATCATTCTTCACTTCGGCAGAAAGCTTACGCCCGGTTTTATCACGCAGATGCACAACTGCAAAATTGCCTTCAAAGGAAACATCCTCAACCCGCGCGGCCACAGAATTGCTACCAGCCTTGGGCTTAGCCACGAGCAACGTATTTTCAGGCCGTACAAAAAGTTTGCACTTTGCATCGCGAGAAACGCCCGCACCCAGTGTTGCGGCAAACTCGCCGACGTCAGTTTTAAATTTCTTCGCTGACGAAATTTCACCATCAAACACGTTGTTCTCACCAACAAAGCCCGCAACAAAACCATTGGCGGGCTCATTGTAAATTTTCTGCGGAACATCAATTTGCTGGATATGGCCACGGCTCATGACGGCCACACGGTCAGACATAGCCAAGGCTTCACCTTGATCGTGGGTGATGTAAATGAATGTCACATTGGTGCGCTTTTGAATGGCGCGAAGCTCTGCGCGCATGTGCTGGCGCAGCTTGAGATCAAGCGCAGAAAGCGGTTCATCCAGCAACATCACCTTGGGCTCAACCGCCAGTGCGCGCGCAATGGCCACGCGCTGGCGCTGGCCACCCGAAAGCTGCGAAGGATAACGCTCAGCCACTCCAGAAAGTTCAACCAGTTCCAACAACTCATCGGCCTTTTTGCGGCGCGTGGCTTTATCAGCACCGCGCACCTCAAGCCCGAAGGAAATATTCTCCCACACTTTCATCAGAGGAAAGAGCGCCAAGTTTTGAAATATCATCGCAGTTGGCCGCTTATTGGGACCAAAACCGCGCATGTCTTGCTCACCAATTAAAACTTGACCAGAGGTGGGCTCGATAAAGCCTGATATCATCCGCAAGATTGTCGTTTTGCCACAGCCTGAAGGGCCAAGAAATGAAAAGAATTCGCCGGGCTTGATCGTCACTGATAGATTGTCAACGGCACGATATTTTTCGAAATCCATCGACACGCCGCGCAACTCCACACTTGCGGTCATCTTAGCCTGTCCCCATTTATTTCTACGTTTTGAACTAACGCAAAATCCGGGCGGCCTTCACCGCCCGGATTGCTTATGTATTAGGCGGCGATTTTATGAAGCCAGCCACTTGCTGGCATAGTCGCCACGCAGCTTGAGGAACCAAGCCGCAGAAGCTGGCCACCAATAAAGCTTGGCCAAAGCATCGCCAGGATAAGCTTTTGCATAGAAGGCAGAAACTTCTGGATCCATTTTGTCGATACCGCCTTTGCCAACTGGGTTGGCCGAGAAAGCTGAAGCCCAGGCTGACGAACCCTCAGGGGTAGAAACCCACTTCGCAAATTCGTGGGCCTGATCAGGGTTCTTGGCACCCTTGAGCAAAACATAGCCTTGGCTCCAAGCAAAAGCACCTTCCTTAGGTGCGATAAAGCCGTAACCATCCTTACGGAGGTTATAGCCCGTCGAGTCCCATGTCAGACCGATTTCAGCACCATTGGTTTTGAAAGCAGCTTGCGCATCGTTCTCGCCCTTCCAGAATTGGGCAATGTTCTTCTTGTGCTTGATGGCTTCTGCGAGAGCGATGTCCCACAGCTTCTTCATATTATCTTCGTTCTTGTAGCCATCAATCCAAGGCATAGGTAACTTGCCTGCTGCATCCAGCACACGGCCCATCGCAGCAAGTGAGGAATGGCCACGAACTGTTACTTTACCAACATTGGACTCGTCAAACAGATCGGCCAAAGCGGCCTTGCCATAAGTTCCATCTTTGGTTTTGGAGTTGAAGGTCAGTGCTTCTGTGCCCCAAACTGATGGAACGAAATAGCGTTTGCCATCGATGTCGGCGGCAGAGCCCGCTTTGCCACCAGGCACGCTATCAAGATAATTATCAGCAGCAAGCTTCTTCAAATCCCATGGCTGAACCATGTCATCGTCCACCCAAGCTGGAAGGCGATCAAGCGTTGGTTCAATCACGTCAATAGACCCAGAAGCGGCTGCCGTTTTGGCGTCTGCGCGCATGGTGTCCTGTTCATCAACCCACTTGGCATTCACTTTAATTCCGGTGGCTTTAGTGAAGGCGTCCATGACCTTCGGCAGATCATCATAACCAGACCAGCCTTCAAAATTTAACTCGCCCGAAGACGAGAAGGCGTTATTAACTGTCAGCGGGGCGGCAAAGCCCACAGCGCCGATGGCGACGGCTGACTTCAGCAAACGGCGACGCGACAACTTGGCGGCGCGCACTAATTCTTGTGTAGAGGTTATTTTCGTCATGTCTGTGCTCTCCTTGAAATACCGATATTCGCACCGGTTCCTGCCGGCTGGAAGCGATATTGTCTTGGACTATGACTCTCTTATGACGGTGTTGCAATGGGTATGACTCACCTGGAAAGCTGAAATAATTTCAGCTTTTGGGTAAAATCGCCAAGTCTGCCAAAATTTACGGCAGGGATTGCAGCGCCTTTAGAATTGCCTCCCCCATCTGCGTGGTGGTGCAATTACTGGGCCTATCGCCTGCTATGTCCTTGGTTCGCAAACCCTGAGCGAGCACCGCGGAAATTGCCTTGTCGAGCTTGTCGGCCCATTCGCCAAGCCCAAAGCTGTAACGCAATGCCATGCCAAAGGAAGCAATCATCGCGATGGGGTTAGCAGCCCCTGTGCCAGCAATATCCGGCGCAGAACCATGCACCGGCTCATAGAGCGCCT
>PLXI01000036.1 GCA_003151375.1 Hyphomicrobiales bacterium | reverse complement strand
CGCCGAACTCGAGCAGTTCGCCTACTCCGCCAGCCACGATTTGCAGGAACCCTTGCGCAAAATTGAAGCGTTTGGCGAGCGTCTAGCGAAAAAATATGCCGACATCTTGCCCGACGATGGCAAGATGTTTGTCGATCGCATGCAAGATGCGGCCGGAAGAATGCGAAAACTTATCAATGACTTGTTGTCATACTCTCGCATCACAACCGCGGCGAAGGATTTCCAGAAGATATCGCTCAAAAAGATTTTGATCGAGGTCATTTCCGATTTGCAAATCCGCATTGAAGAAAATCATGCAAGCATCACGCACGACGATCTACCGATGATTGATTGCGATCCAATGCAAATGCGCCAGCTATTGCAAAACCTTTTGGGCAATGCCCTCAAGTTCCGCAAGAAGGACGTTGTTCCAATACTGAGTGTCACTCACGAAATTGTGAGCGGCATTAGCGAGCTTGGATTTGTCTCATATGTCAAGTTGACCATTGCCGACAACGGCATCGGTTTCGACAATCAGTTCCGCGATCAAATTTTCACAATTTTCCAACGCCTGCATTCGCGCAACGATTATGAAGGCACAGGCATCGGCCTTGCCACAGTGCGCAAAATTATTGAACGCCATGGTGGCAGCATCGTCGCCGATGGCGAGCCCGGCGTCGGTGCAAAATTTTATGTCACACTTCCCCTTCAACAAACAAATAAAGGTAAAGCAGCATGAACCGTTTGACTTATCCCGTTCGCATCGTTGTCGCTGATGATGACATGGATGACCGCATGATGATCAAAGAAGCCTTTGAAGAATCCAAACTCGGCAATGAAGTCGATTTCGTTGAAGATGGTATGGAACTTCTTGAATACCTGCGTTGCCAAGGCAAATATGCCAAGCTTGCTGGCAAACCATATCCGGGTTTCATTTTGCTTGATCTCAACATGCCGCGCAAAGATGGGCGCACTGTTTTGAAAGAAATCAAGAGTGATCCAGTCCTACAACGCATTCCCGTAATTGTGCTCACCACATCCAAAGCCGATGAGGACATCATCAAAACCTACGATCTTGGTGTGAATTCCTTCATCTGCAAACCTGTGTCCTTCGACAAACTCGTCGATATCGTAAAAACCATCAGCCACTATTGGATTGAGATCGTGGCTTTGCCGCCTGAATGCCAATCACAAGCGGCGTGAAGGATGAAATGAGCTACATTTAAATTGGCGTGGGCTTGACCAGCCTGCGCCATTTTCTCTTGTTGGCGTTTGTTCCGTTATGGCTTAGTAGTCAAAAAAATTTCAGGATTACATCATGTTTTACGGACAGCACGAAGGCGCAGGCTATGAAGTTTTAGACAAGCGTTTCAACGCTTGCATCGTAGGCCATGCGCGGGTGGAACGGCTGTGGACGGGTGCACGTTGGAGTGAAGGGCCAGCCTGGTTTGCCGCGGGTCGTTATCTCGTCTGGTCAGATATTCCCAACAACCGCATGATGCGTTTTGATGAATGTGATGGATCTGTTTCAGTTTTTCGCCAACCCTCCAATAATTCCAACGGCAACACTGTTGATAGGCAAGGCCGACTTGTATCCTGCGAACACTTGGCAAGACGTGTAACGCGCACTGAGTATGATGGGTCCATTACCGTATTGGCCGATAAGTTTCACGGCAAGCGTTTCAATTCACCCAATGATGTGGTGGTAAAGTCTGACGGCAGCATTTGGTTCACTGACCCCTCTTACGGCATTCTGTTTGACTATGAAGGTGGCAAAGCAACAAGTGAATTAGATGCCTGCCATGTTTACCGCATTGACGGCACGTCGGGAGAAGTTACTCGCGTGGCGGACGACTTTGAAAAACCCAATGGCTTGGCTTTTTCGCCAGATGAGAAGCATCTCTATA
Source organism: Hyphomicrobiales bacterium (assembly GCA_003151375.1). Taxonomy (GTDB): domain Bacteria; phylum Pseudomonadota; class Alphaproteobacteria; order Rhizobiales; family Aestuariivirgaceae; genus Aestuariivirga. The sequence continues at coordinate 2,300 of PLXI01000036.1, read as the reverse complement.
TTGCTGATACGGGCATCACGCATAATGAGGCCGGGCCGAAACATATTCGCAAAATTGATGTGAAGCCTGATGGCAAATCATTGGGTGCATCGCATGTGTTCGCCGATTGCACGGCGGGCCTATTTGATGGTTTCCGCGTTGATCGTGATGGCCGGATTTGGACATCCGCCGCAGACGGCGTTCATTGCTATCTACCAGATGGCACATTAATCGGAAAAATCTTGATACCCGAACTTGTCTCAAATGTTTGCTTCGGTGGGCCACGGCTCAACCGCCTTTTCATTTGCGGCACAACATCGCTTTATTCTATTTATCTGGCGATAAACGGCATCAGTCAGGTTTAAGCCCGCGCTTGCCCCAAATGCTCACTGATCCAGTCCAGTGTTTTGGCGGTGCCACCAAAAGGATAGAAATGCAAATGAACCTCTCCATGTTCTGGCCGCAACTCCGTCAATAAGCGTGCAATGAGTTTCTCTGGACCGCTGGAACCGAGAAGATTGGTGAGTGACAGCCCATATTTGGCGATGACCGAGGCCGAGCTGGCCACGCCGCAAAGTGCCGCAAAGCGCAATAGCGTTCGCAGGCTCGCAGGTCCCGCAACACCCAACCGCACCGGATGGCCAATGCCCCGAGCCCTCAAATCTTTCAGCCAGCGCAACACAGCATCTGCATCAAAAGCAAATTGTGTGACGATTTCGACCTGCATGCCGCGTCTCAATATNNACGCCTCACTCTTGCGCGCCAGAACCAAGAAGGTTTCATCCCTGCTCATGTTGGAATGGCCTTCCGGGTGCCCCGCTATACCAAGGGTGTTGACGCCCGCTTTTTCAAATGCTCCGCTCTCAATCAGTGTAAAGCTTTCGGCATAAGGCCCTATCCGCTGGGCAGGATCGCCCGCAATTATAAGACAACGCTTTGCACCGACCTTGGCAACACCATTGACCAGAAAGTGAAACTCGGCCTCAGAAGCAATGCGCCGCGCCGAGAAATGTGGCATTGGCTGAAACCCACCCAAAACCAGTGCCGCCACTGCAGCGATGCGCACCTCATTTGTTTCGGCCGGCAGATATGGCACTGCGATGATTTTATGTGGCATGATCTTGTGTGAAATCGCGCCCAAACTGGCCACGTCTTTGACAGTGGCTTCAAACGAAAAGCCATCAAACAGTTGCTCAACCGTACGATTCATCAGCTATCCCGCATTGTCTTTAATAACCATCTCAGCGCCGCGCCACCCTACCATCATCGAAGCCGCGTTTAAATTGCCCGACAAAATAGATGGAAAAGCCGAAGCATCAATCACACGCAATCCTTCCACACCATGTACTTTGAGCCGCGCATCCACCACGCCTTTTGCGGGTGATGCTGCCATACGACAGGTGCAACAAGGGTGATAAACCGTGCCACTGCGCATGCGAAAATCTTTTATCAAATCTTCCTCGCTCAACATCTGCGGGCCGGGGCGCAGCTCTTCCTCAATTAAATCCGCTAAAGGCTTTTGAGCCGCAATCTTGCGGATAAATTTCACAGCCTCAAGCATTTCCTGAACATCATGTGCGGTCGAAAATGCGTTGGCCACTATGCGCGGCGGCGCGAATGGATCTGGTGACTGCGCCATGATCGCGCCTACTGAAGTGGGGCGGCAATTTGAAAGTCCGATGGACATTCCCGAGAATGGATCAGGCGATAGCACTGGGCGCTCCCCTTGTTTAGGAATCAACGTTGAAAATGCCTGATAATAGAGCTGCATATTGGGCCGTGGCTCTGTTGCATTGCTACGAAAAAACCCACCGCCTTGGTTGATGCTCAAGCTCAACGGCCCTTGGCGCAAAAATAAATACTGAGCGCCAAGAAACAGCTTCCCCCACCATGGCCGCAACACATCATTAAGCGTCTTCACATTCAAACGGTAAGTGTAATTGATGCCTTGATGATCTTTCAAATTGCGGCCGACATTTTTGTTGGCAAACAATGGCCTAATGCCAAGCGACTTCAAATGCGCTCCATCACCAATGCCTGAAAGTTGCAACAACTGCGGCGAATTCACCGCACCGCCTGAGACAATCACCTCACGCAAGGCGCGCATAGTTTTGTGAATACCGCCTTGCATATATTCAACGCCTACAGCGCGTCTACCGTCAAACAAAATCCGCGTAACATGGGCCTGCGAAACCACCGCAAGATTCGGGCGCGCTGATGCGGGCCGCAAGAAAGCCCGCGCAGCAGAATTGCGCCTGCCATTCTTAACCGTAAGTTGAAAATGCCCCACACCTTCCTGGGCGGCGCCATTAAAATCTGAA
>PLXI01000115.1 GCA_003151375.1 Hyphomicrobiales bacterium | reverse complement strand
AAGCCTTGGGCACAATCCATGCCTTTTTGCGCCATCAATGCAAACTGTTCTTCGGTTTCAATGCCCTCTGCCGTAATGCTAATGTTAAGCTGATGGGCCAGTGCCAAAATGGCATCGACCAGGGCGCGGCTCACCTCGTTGGTACTGTAAGCCTGAATGAAACTACGATCGATTTTGATGCGGTCAAATTTGAAGCGGTGCAGATAAGACAAAGACGAATAACCGGTTCCAAAATCATCCAACGCAAGATGAATTCCCAGTTCCCTGAGATCTGAGGTGATGCTTTCCGGCAAGCCTGATTTATCAGCAAATGCGGTTTCGGTCATTTCAAGTTCAAGTAAATCTGGAGGCAGGCCGGAATCTGACAAAGCATTCGTCACTACACTCAATAGGCGGCGGGAGCGCATTTGTAAGGCGGAGATATTTATGGACACGCTAATGCCTGCAGGAAAGTTTCGCGCATCGTGGCAGGCCTTTCGCAAGGCCCAAGCGCCGATTTCGTTGATCAGCCCACATTCTTCTGCCAGTGGAATGAAAATATCAGGATCAACTTGTTTATTGATGCCGTCCCCATGTGTAGGGTCTTGCCACCGGATCAAGGCTTCATAACCGTAGAGTTGCCTCGTGCTGCACGTAAATATCGGTTGATAATACATTTCAAAGCGCTTTTCGGCCACAGCTGCGCGCAAAGCACTTTCCAACATTTGGCGTTTGGCTAAGGCTATATCCATATCAGCGGTGTAATACCGCGCCGTACCCCGGCCCTGTTGCTTAGACTTATACAAAGCCAGATCGGCGCGGCGCAAAATTTCATCCACGCTCTTCACATCATTTTCAAGCACAACTATGCCGAGACTTATGCCAACCCATTGCGGCTGGCCTTCGACGTTCACTGGTTCATTTGCCGCTTTCACAATCTCTCGCCATGCAAATTCAATTTNNATTCTTCGTCACGGCGATCGAGCACAAAGACGAATTCGTCTCCACCGATGCGCGCGACCATTTCTGTTGGACGTAATATTGATGAGAATCGGCGCGCCAGATTAAGCAAAACAGCATCACCGGCTGCGTGGCCTTTCACGTCGTTCACTCTTTTGAAGCTGTCCAGATCACCATAGACAACATAGCGTTTAATGCCATCATCGTTCTGGATAATTTGCGCTAAGCGATCACGCAATTTTGCGCGGTTTGGCAAGTTCGTTAATGTGTCAGACATCGCCATGTGACGCATTCTGGCTTCTGCCTTGCGGGCTTCAGATATATTGGTGCATACGCCATGCCAGCCAATTTTTTTTCCATCAGAACCGAAATCAGGTTTAGCGGTAAGACTGAGATAGACTGTGTCACTCGTTTCACCGATGGCAATTTCGTAATCAGTAAACGGCGTATCGCCAGCTAAGCACTTGCCAAATATCTCAGCTTGATCTTTCTGATAACAATCTACTGCATATTGAGTGAATAGCGAATGTAGGGGCGTATTGTGGAGTTTATCAACGTCACAGCTCAAAGCAGCTACGAAATTATCAAAACCGCGTATCAACACCCCGTTCTTGTCAATCTTCCACAGCCAATCGCGTGCATCCTCTTCAAATTCGCGTAAGAGCAGGCTGACAACCGATTGCTCGTCCTTGAGGCGGCGCATGGTGACAATTTTTAAACGCAAATCACGTGTGTGAACCAAAGCCATGCGATTGAAGAAAACAAAGGCGGCAACCATCAGAGCCGCAATAGGCATCCCTGCTGGATAGCCTTGTGTCTCAAAAATTGCGATGATTGCCCCAATTACTATGATCGTTGAATAGGTCAGCGCGGCCAACGGCAGAGCCCAATAATTCACCGTGCCGCCGATCAACATGCCTAACATGACGATTTCCAAAACGGTGGTAAGATGCTCCCCCGCGTGAGGCATGATGTTGGCAACACCAATACTCCAAAACAATCCACGCAGACCCGCAATCACCGCTGACATGCTGGCCATTTCGGCCATATTGACTTTGGATACCCCATCAAATTTTTTGAACAGTCGCAGAGTTGGAATTACGCCCAAGAGCATGACGATGCCCCACGGAACAGCCGCCATAAATTGACTTGTTCCGTAGAGTTCAAATAAGACAAACAGCGTTACGCACACGTGGCCAATCAACGACTGCGTAGCATTTTCAGCTATGCAGGCCACTTGTTCTGGTATGGTGTATTTTGGCAAATAATACACAGCAACTGATCGCATGCGCCCAAACATTGACATCAAGAATTACCCTGCAATTCAATCCACCGGATTTTTTTGCAACGTTGGCAGTTGCCGTTTGTACTTTAGTTAACTTCTGCGTGTAATAATGTGCAGAAGGTTGCAACCTTGGCTTTGACGTAAACAAACGGTTAAGATGCAGAAATGATTCAGAATACGACACCCAAGCTCAAGCGGCTTCGGCAGCTTATTTCAACTCAAGGGTTGGATGGTTATATCATCCCAAGGCAGGACGAATTTCAGGGTGAATATGTTGCGGCTTATGCCGAGCGGCTGAATTGGATCTCTGGCTTTTCAGGTTCTTGGGGTGTGGGTGTGGTTTTGGCCCGCAAGGCCGCGTTGTTTGTGGATGGACGCTATACAATTCAGGCAAAGGCGCAAGCCTCGCCTAAACTGTGGCTGCACAAAAACTTGATTGATGAGCCGCCAACAACTTGGCTCAAATCCACTTTGAAGCGCGGGCAAAAAATCGGCTTTGACCCAATGCTATTCTCTATTGCAGAAACGAAACGCTATGCAGCGGCTTGCGCTGAGGTGGGTGCCAAATTTGTACCCGTTAGCTTCAATCTGGTTGACCGGATTTGGGAAGATCAGCCAGCTCGGCCACAAGGTGCATTGTTTGTGCATGCTTTGGCCTTTGCTGGCCGCAGCGTGGCGCAAAAACTGGACAGTTTGAAAATCGAGTTGAAAAAGCTGCGTCGCGATGTGGTGCTGTTGACGGATCCTGCCAGCGTGGCGTGGTTGTTCAATTTGCGCGGTAAAGACGTACCCTTCACACCTGTGGTTCAGGCCTATGCGCTGGTTTACGATAATGGGCGGGCGCAAATCTTTATCGATCCGCAGCGTGTGCCAGCGCTTGCGCTCAAAGAGTTGGGCCGCAAGGTGAAGGCATTGCCGCCAGCAGAGTTTGCCAAATGTCTAAAGGCGCTTTCTGGCCGCAGTGTGCAGCTTGATGAAAATTCCGCGCCAGAGTTTGCGCGTGAACAGTTACGCAAGGCCAAAGCCCATATAGTACATGCCGCTGACCCGTGCTTGTTGCCCAAGGCCTGCAAGAACAAAGTTGAACAACAAGGTGCGCGCGACGCCCAAAGGCGTGATGGGGCGGCCTTAGTGAATTTTCTCCACTGGCTTTGGCTGGAAGCACCAAAAGATAAGCTGGATGAAGCAAAAATGGCCACCAAGCTTCACACCTTTCGCAGCGCAACTGGCGCGTTGCGGGATTTGTCGTTTGAAACTATTCCAGCCTCTGGTCCCAATGCAGCGCTGCCTCATTATCATTTGCCGCCAAAAGGCGGAAGGCACATCAAACAGAATGAGATGTTCCTGATTGATTCAGGAGGACAATATCTTGATGGTACAACCGATGTGACGCGAACTGTTATTATCGGCACGCCGACGGCAGAAATGAAAGACCGTTTCACCCGCGTTTTGAAGGGCGTGATTGCCATTTCGCTCATACGCTTTCCTGCCGGCACGACGGGTGCACATATTGATGTGCTGGCCCGCGCCAGTCTGTGGGACAGTGGCTTTGATTTTGATCATGGCACGGGGCACGGCGTGGGCAGTTATCTTTCTGTGCATGAAGGGCCACAACGCATTTCCAAAACTGGGCATGTGGCATTGAAACCCGGCATGATTATTTCCAATGAACCAGGCTATTACAAGCTGGGTCATTATGGCATCCGCACTGAAAACCTTTTGCTGGTGAGTGAACCAAGAAAGATCCCAGGCGCTGATCGGCCAATGATGTCGTTTGAAACACTTACACTCGCGCCGATTGATCGCAATCTCATCAACGCCCATATGCTGACGCGCGCAGAATTAAACTGGCTTGATGTCTATCACGCGCGCGTGCTGGCTGAACTTGGCCCACTTGTGCAAGACGAGACTTTGCCTTGGCTCAAGGCCGTTTGCGCACCGCTTAATTAAGACGTTGCGAGTTTGGCGATGTCTGAGCGCAATTCACCATAACCAGTGAAGCGATATTCATAAGCAAGGCCCAATTGCTGTGCGGCGGCCTGTGCAGATGCTTGCAGCGCTTCATCCTTGGTTTGCGCGAGATAAATCAACTTGGTGTAATTGCCAAAATAATCATCGCGCAATTCCGGGTGTTTATCCAACGCCAGACCTTGCCAGATCAGCTTGCTGAAATGGCGGGCGAGATAATCAGTCAAGAAAAAACTGGTCATATCTTCATCGGCCTGCGCTGCGAAGGTTTCATTGCCGGTATAAAATGAATAACAATGCGGGCCAGCAATGCGTTCCACATCTTCTTCGCGCAACATGGCATCTAGTTGCCCACCTGTGCCGCAATCACCATAGAGCACGAAGAGTTTTTCATAGAGATGCTTGTTGGCCCTGATCTTATCTCGTAAGGCGGGCACTATGAATTGCGGGGTATTGTGCCATTTGGCGGGCAAGCACTGAATGGCAAAGCCCTGCCAGCCATTGGCCTGTGTGATGTCTACGATCTCACGCGCCAAGGCACCGCAAGCCAAAAGCAGAATCTTGGCCTTGGGCGGCTGAAGCTCAAAAAACTCAGATGGTTTGAGGTCAATATCACTTTGCGGCATGGGTTTTCTTTTAATGCTTTATTAGGCTCTTACGCGAGAGATGATGTCAAACAGCTTCTAGCACTGAAAACCAACATAAAGCCTCGGCAATTTTACCATATAGCAACCATAACCCCGTGTGAAATGCGGTTCTTGCGAGGTGCATCCAATTGTCAATCTTCGTTTTAGGTCGCGTTAATAGGTTTTGGGTAGGTTCATATCAAGTTCAGCGACACAAGGTTGTTGAACGGTGCTGTAAATAATTGGAGAGTTTCAAATGTTCAAGAAGTTCCTTAAAGACGAATCAGGCGCAACCGCTATCGAATACGTCCTGATCGCTGCTGCCATGGCCCTCGTGTTGATTACCGTCATGCCACTGTTGACAACGGCTATTAACAAACAATTCACGACTATTACTAACGCCGTTTCATCTGGCCTTTAATACCACCTTTCGCCCTACAGGGCGGAGGAAATCCAAACGGAAAAAGCGTCAAGGAAACTTGGCGCTTTTTGCCTTGTGCGCTGCGAAGGTTTCATTGCCGGTATAAAATGAATAACAATGCGGGCCAGCAATGCGTTCCACATCTTCTTCGCGCAACATGGCATCTAGTTGCCCACCTGTGCCGCAATCACCATAGAGCACGAAGAGTTTTTCATAGAGATGTTTGTTGGCCCTAATCTTGTCGCGCAAGGCCGGCACAATGAATTGCGGCGTGTTGTGCCATTTGGCGGGCAAGCACTGAATAGCAAAGCCCTGCCAACCATTGGCCTGTGTTATGTCCACGATTTCACGCGCCAAGGCACCGCAAGCCAAAAGCAGAATCTTGGCCTTGGGCGGCTGAAGCTCAAAAAACTTAGATGGTTTGAGGTCAATATCACTTTGCGGCATGGGTTTTCTTTTAATGCTTTGTTAGGCTCTTACGCCGGAGGTGGCGTCAAACAGCTTCTAGCACTGAAAA
>PLXI01000058.1 GCA_003151375.1 Hyphomicrobiales bacterium | reverse complement strand
CTTCGGTGCCGGACCATTTGCCGAAGAGGATGGTGTCACCCTTCTTCAAGTCAATCGGGATCAGTTTGCCAGCTTCATCGCGCCCACCAGGGCCAACAGCGATGATCTTGCCTTGCATCGGCTTTTCCTGAGCGGTTTCAGGGATGATGATGCCACCCTTGGTTTTGGTGTCTTCTTCAACCCGCTTCACGACAACGCGGTCGTGTAATGGACGGAATTTCATGAACGTTAACTCCTTGTTTCAGTTTAATTTCTCGCGCCCAGAGGGGGCAGGCGATGGGGCTGTTAGCAATCTCATGCTGAGAGTGCCAATCGCTAATGCGGGAGATAGGTGCGTACGCTGGGCAAGTCAAGGGGAAGGGCTGAACTTAACCTTTTTTTTGCTGCGACCGATAAGCTTGGTAAATAGCCCTGCCACCTTATTCTGCGTTTCGGCCAGATAAGCTTCTGTCGTTGAGATATCCGGCTGGGCGGCGGCTAAAGATAGAGCACCGAGCAAATGGCTGGGCGCGGATTTGGGATCGAAAGTTCCATCAATACATAGACGTAAAATTTGGGTAAGGCGCTGATAGAGGCCCAAGGCGTTCAAAAGGATTTGGGCATAAGGGGCTGACACCAGCTCAGCCTTGGCGGACGCCGCCAGCGCGGCCGCCGTATTGGCATTTAAAATTTCAGGATGGGTTTTAGCGTGAATAAGTTCGAGATATTGCGCGATGAATTCAATTTCAATTTGCCCGCCCGGCATGCGTTTTAAATCCCACAGCTCATTGGGCTTATGCTCACGCAGCATCAGGGCGCGCATTGAGGCAATGTCAGCTTTAGTCTTGGCCGCATCACGCGGAGCCTTAAGTGCTTTTGTGATGATTGCCTGCGCAGCACGGCCCAGCGCCTCATCACCTGCAATGCAGCGGGCCCTTGTCATGGCCATGCGCTCCCATGTCCAAGCCTCAGTCTCATGATAGGTTTCAAAGGCCTCAAGACTGACAGCCAGTGGGCCCTTTGAGCCAGAAGGGCGCAGGCGCATATCAACGTCATAAAGTTTTCCCTCAGCGGTGAGAACCGTTAACGCCGTGACTAAGCCTTGGGTCACCTTGGCATAGTATTGGCCCGGTGAGAGCGGTCTTTTGCCATTCGACTCCTCAGCCTTTTTGTGGTGAGTGAAGATCAACATGATGTCGAGATCAGACGTGGCTGTCATCTCTGCACCGCCTAATTTGCCCAAACCGATCACAGCGCAAGCGCCATTTTTTATGCGGCCATGTTTGGATGCAATATCAGCTTCGACGATTTGCAGCAGACGTGAAATCACCACGCAGGCGATGTTTGAAAAGCCGCGCCCAGCCTCGTCCGCGCTAATGGTTTCAGATAAAATCCGCGCACCAACGCGGAAATTTTTTTCACGGGCAAAAACCCGCGCCAGATCCATCGCCTCTTCCAATGGTGCGGTTGGTGCGATCAGCGCGCCTATTTCCGCAGCGAGAATTTCGCGCGGTGGCAAGACCTCGAAAAAATCTGGTGCGGTGACAGCTTCAAGAATGCGCGGCTGAACGCTGATTTGTTCAGTAAGCCGCGGGGCCGCACCTAACACCAAAGCCATAAGATTGAGTAGCCGTGGACTGGCCTTCATCATGGCCAGCAACTGCACACCCGATGAAAGGCTTTCGAGAAATTTATCAAAGGCAAAGAACGCTTGATCGGCCTCTTTGTTTTGCGCCAAAGTTTTCAACAGCGTTGGCATGATCTCGGTGAGCACTTCACGCGCCCGCGCAGTTCTGGTGGCGCGGTACCTCCCAAAGTGCCAGGCCCTGATGATGGCGGCGATTTCGGAAACCTGGCCATATCCCATCAGTCGCAAAGTTTCGAGCGTATCAGGATCATCCTCACCGCCGGTGAAAACGAGACTACCTTCGGCGGCACTTAGGTCGCCCGCAGATTCAAACAATGCCGCATAATGGTTTTGCACGGTTTGCAATGTGGTGCGCAATTTCGCAGCTAGATCAGTGCCGGATTTGAATCCTGAAAAATGCGCATAGATTTCAAACTGCGCGGGATCAGACGGCGTGTCATGGGTTTGTTGATCGTCGATCATTTGGGCGCGGTGCTCAAGCGTGCGCAAGAATCCATAAGCCGCTTTCAATTCATCAGAAGTGGTCTGTGTGATCCATTTGGCATGGGCCAAAGCGTCCAGTGCATCGCAGGTTTTGATGCATCGCAGCGCCGCGTTGCGCCCGCCTGCAATCAACTGCTGGGTCTGCGCGAAAAATTCAATTTCGCGAATGCCGCCGCGGCCAAGTTTGAGGTTGTGACCGAGCACGGCAATTTCGCTATGGCCCTTCACCGCGTGGATTTGTCGCTTCATGCTTTGAATATCGGCGATGGCCGCGAAATCAAGATATTTACGCCAGATATAGGGTTTCAATCGGCCTAGAAACTCGCGTCCCAATGCAAGGTCACCAGCGCAAGGGCGGGCTTTGATGAAGGCGGCGCGTTCCCAGTTTTGACCTTGAGTTTCGTAATAAATCGCAGCGGCTTCAATATCGAGGGCAACTTGTGTGGCGCGTGGGTCAGGTCGCAAACGCAAATCGGTGCGAAAGACATAACCATCGGCGGTTTGGTCTTGCAATATGGCCACGAGAGCTTGCGTGAGTTTGACGAAGAAAATTTCGGGTTCCGCCTGAGCGGCCAAAGCAGCAGACGTCGGATCATAAAAAACAATGAGATCAATATCGCTTGAGTAATTAAGTTCAAAGGCACCCATCTTGCCCATTGCCAAAACCACATAGCCTTTGCCGATGGGTGCATTCGCCTCTTCTTGAATCGTGCCATTTGATCTTTCTTGATGCCATAAAAATCCCAGTGCAGTTTGCACGGCGGCATCGGCAAAGCGCGTGAGGGCTGTGGTGACCTTTTCCAATGGCCACTTACCGCTCAGATCGAAAAGTGCCACAAGAAGCGCTAATTTTTGTTTGGCTATTCTGAGGCCGCTCATCAGTTCGCTGCGTGATGGGGCCTTTTCGAGTGCGGCAACAGTGACGAGCAAATCATCAAATGTGGCATCGCCGTCACTCTTGAAGGTTGTGGTGGCATAGGTGCCATGGTCTTTTAACAGCGAAGTGAGATAGGGCGAGCCAGCCTTGATCAGTGCAGTGACATCATTAAATTTCATGCCCTCACCATAGCAGCTTGGCGCGGCTTGGAAATATGCTAGCACTACATAATGACACCTGCCGCCTTCAACGCCTTTTGCAAATCGCTGCCGCATACAACTTATGTGTGCCAGTGGGGCGGGGCACATGTGTGGAAAGTGGGCGGCAAAATGTTTGCAGTGTTATTTCCTGCACCGGATAAATGGGCAGGTATCACTTTCAAAGCCTCAGATATGAGTTATGAAATGTTGGCCAATGAAAAAGGTTGCAGGCCCGCACCGTATTTTGCCTCACGTGGGATGAAATGGATTCAGTGGTATTCTGATGAAAGTTTGGGAACGAAAGAACTTAAGGCCTATCTCAAGGGCAGTTATGAATTGGTGTTTGCTAAATTGCCCAAGCGGGTGCGCGAAAGTCTCGCTGACAAACAGAAATGACGAGACACAAATTGAGTGCTAAACAAGCATAAAGCCACCAGTAGGAGTTCCCCTTATGAACAAGCCAGCAAACCCCAGCGAGTTTGAGCCAACCCCAAATAATCTCGAAGCCTTTTGGATGGGCTTCACGCCGAACCGCGCCTTTAAGGCCAAACCCCGCATGATCGCCAAGGCCAAGGACATGCATTATTATGACATGAAGGGCCGGGCAATTTTGGATGGATCTGCTGGCCTGTGGTGCACCAACGCCGGCCATTGCCGCGAGCCGATTGTGAGTGCCATTCAAAAATCCGCCGCCGAATTAGATTTTGCGCCAACATTCCAATATGGCCACCCAAAAGCCTTTGAGCTGGCCACCCGTCTTTCAACCATGGCACCGGGCGATTTGAACTATGCCTTTTTCTGCAACTCTGGCTCTGAGGCTGCCGACACGGCGCTCAAAATGGCACTGGCCTATCACCGCGCACGCGGCGAAGGCACGCGCACCCGCCTCATCGGGCGTGAACGTGGTTATCACGGCGTCAACTTTGGTGGCATTGCCGTTGGTGGCATGGTGGCAAACCGCAAATGGTTCGGGGCCATGTTGGCAGGTGTTGATCATCTGCCCCACACTTATAACCGCAAGGAACAAGCCTTCACACGTGGTGAGCCTAATTGGGGGGCGCATTTGGCTGATGAGCTTGAGCGTTTGGTGGCGCTGCATGATGCTTCCACCATCGCAGCTGTAATTGTGGAGCCGATGGCTGGCTCAACTGGTGTATTGCCGCCGCCTAAAGGTTATCTCAAGCGCTTGCGCGAATTGTGCACCAAGCATGGAATTCTGCTGATATTTGATGAAGTGATCACCGGCTTTGGTCGCTTGGGCACGGCCTTTGCGGCTGAGCGCTTTGATGTGTTGCCTGATCTGCTGACCTTTGCCAAAGGGGTGACCTCTGGCACAGTGCCGATGGGTGGTGTGTTGGCGCGTCAGGGCATCTATGATACTTTTATGACCGGGCCAGAGCATGCAATCGAGCTGTTCCACGGCTATACTTATTCGGGCCATCCGATGGCGGCAGCGGCAGGCGTTGCGACCATGGATTTGTACCGCGATGAAAAATTGTTTGAGCGCGCGGCGAAACTTGAATCTAAATGGGCCGATGGCGCTTTCTCATTGCGCGAGAAATTTCCGATGCTTGAAGACATTCGCAGCATTGGTTTGGTGGCAGCTTTCGACATGAAGCCCATAGAAGGCAAGCCCGGGCTTCGCTCCTATAAAGCGATGGAAAATGCCTTCCATGACCACGGCCTATTGTTGCGCATTACGGGCGATACAATCGCCCTTTCGCCGCCGTTGATTATCAGCGAAGCACAGATTGATGAGTTGTTTGGCGAAAAACTGCCCGCAGTGTTGAATTCTGTGGTGAATTTATAGGAAATTCACGCTGCGATGGATTCACAGCGCGCCTGTTAACGTTTAGTTTCATTATAGAAATGATTCGTTGGACGGGCGCAGTTTGAGACAACACTTGCCATATCTCTTGGGCTTCAGCCTCGCGGTTGCTGGGGCCTTCGGTGCGATTGCCTATTTGTTTGGTGGCGGGCAGCAGCAAATGGTTGCACTGGCGGTTGGCATTGGCTTTTTGGCTTTTGGCCAGCTTTTTGTTTTGGGCATGAGTTTTAGTGGTCAAGACAGGGCGAATTTCAGGCTGCGTAAACTGGCCCAGGATCTGGCTAAAGTTGAGGTTGGGACACGCACAACTTTTGTGAATGTTTTTGAACAACTGGCACAGCTTGAGGCGCAAACCCAACAACACTCAGAGAAGTTGATTGCTGGTGTTGAGAATATCAAATCCACCTTTGATGATTTTAAAAGCCAAATGCACGCCGGTGCAGCCAACCTGGTCGGAACAGGACCAAAGGTGGTGTCTTCAGCCCCGAAAGCAGAAGTCGGTGCTGCGGCAGCCAGCGTTTTTGGCGAACAAGCGTCAAAGCCCGATTTAGCCTCATCCATTGCAGATCAAATCCACTATTATCTTGAGCCTTTGGTGGATATTCCGACCAGGCGCACGGCCCATTACCGCCTGCATTCATCCATGACCATTGAAGGCGAAAGGGTTTCAGGCGACACCCTGTTCCGCGTCGCTGCCGCAGTAAAAGTGCGGCCTGCTTTGGACCGGTTGGCCATTGAAGAGGCGTTGGGACTGCTTGCGCGCTTGCGTAGTCGTGATGAGCATCTGTGCATTCTGGTGCCGCTGGGTGCCGAGACTTTGCAAGATGATGTAAGCATTTTGGATTTGCTTGCGACGATAGAAGCCTCGCCTATGGCTAATGGCTTGATCATTGAGTTACAACATGTAATTTTGGCTGGTCTTGGCGAGCAGGGCCTGGAAGGCCTTGCACTGTTGGCCACGCAAGGTGTGGTATTTGCTCTGTCGCAAGCTTCTATTTCTGGGCTTGATCTTGAAGCAATGCGGCTTCTCAATGTGAAACTTGTTGGCATTACTGCTGGCTATCTTGGTGGCCGAACTGCTTCTGAATCACTGCTTGGTTTTGCTCAAATGGCGCGTCTTGCCCGGGTGAATATTTATGTAACAGAAGTTGCTGATGCTGCCACCGTGCCGCATATTGCTGCTTTCTCACGCTTGGCTTGTGGGCTTTGCTTTGCCGCTCCGCGCCTGGTGAAGCGGGTGACTGCATTGACTAATGTTGATACAGCAATGGCCGCTTAATCGACGTGAAAGATCTTTCAGCGCAATTCCCCGTTTGGCTCTGTGATATTTGGGGCGTGGTGCATGATGGCCAGACAGCTATTGCGCCTGCGGTGCATGCGTTGACCAAGCATCGCCAAAATGGCGGCAAGGTTGTCTTGATTACCAACGCGCCACGGCCGAAGTTTAGTGTTGATGCGCAGCTCGGTGCGATTGGGGTTTCACCTGCTGCCTATGATGATATTGTCTCTTCTGGTGATGTTACTCGCGGTTTGATGGCACAGGCAGGGCATGTTTTTCACATGGGGCCGCAAATTGATCTCAGTCTCTATCAACATGCCGAAGTGAAACGCTCGACTTTGCAAGAAGCCAAACTTGTGATCTGCACCGGATTTTTTGAAGACCGCGCCATGGACGTATCGGCTTATAGAGCCGAGTTTGAAAAGATGCGTGGACGTGAATTGGCAATGATTTGTGCAAACCCAGACAAGATTGTGCGTATTGGCCCAAACCTCGTGCTGTGTGCCGGAACTTTGGCAGAAGCCTATGCTGCGATGGGCGGCGAGGTTGTGATGGCTGGAAAGCCTTTCACGCAGATTTATGATTTGGCATTGGCTAAGGCAGGCAATCCGCTGCGCGAACAGGTGTTAGTGATTGGCGATGGGCCGGAAACCGATGTGAAGGGTGCCGAACAGCAAAAACTAGCCTGCTATTTTATTTCAGGCGGCATTAACACAGCACCCGATGTTGAAGCGCAAGTGCGCGCCGCATTTCCCAAGGTGAAAATTGTAGGCTCAAGTCCAGAGCTTTACTGGGCCTAAGATTTTCGCTAGCAGGCTATCATGTTTATAGTGGACAATCACAATCCTCTTCCAGCAGCATTGCGCGGCGGTGTTGTGGCCATCGGCAATTTTGATGGTGTGCACCGTGGACATCAAGCTTTGCTGGCGCGCACCAAAGAAATCGCAAAAGCCGAAGGTAGGCCATGGGGTGTAGTGACGTTTGAGCCTCATCCGCGCAGCTTTTTTCGTCCCGCTCAGCCGGCGTTTCGCCTCACCCCGCCATCACTGAAATTAAGGTTGCTGGCGGCACTTGGTGCGGATTTCACTTCGCTTGTGCCGTTTAATTTGGAGCTGTCGCGCCTGAGTGCTGAGGAATTTATCGCCCAAGAATTAGTGCAGAGATTAGGCGCCAGCCATGTTGTGGCAGGATTTGACTTTCACTTCGGCGCAGGCCGCAAAGGCAACGCCGAAACTTTGCGCGGTGCTGGTTTGCAAGTAGACGTCGTGGCAGAAGTCACCGACGAAAATTCTGGTCACTTGGCATTTTCCTCCAGCAATATCCGCAATTCTTTGCGTCAGGGGCAAATGCGTCAAGCGGCATTGGAATTGGGTTATGATTGGACAATTGCGGGCAAGGTTGTACCGGGCGACCAACGTGGCCGCACCATTGGGTTTCCCACCGCCAACATTATTGTGGAGCCGGGTGTTGAACCGGCCCGCGGAATCTATGCAACCATGGTGCGCGAAGCGGGGACAAAGAATCCGCTGTGGATGGGTGCTGGTTATTTTGGCGATAGACCCACGTTCAACACCAATCGCACTTTTCTTGAGGTCTACCTGCTTGATCAGTCGCTTGATCTTTATGGCCGCGAATTGATGGTGAGTTTTGTTGATCTCATCCGGCCGGACCAAAGCTTCACATCGGTTGAGGCATTGTTTGGGCAAATGAAACAAGATTGTGAAATGGCGCGCAAGATTTTGACGAACTATAATCCTGCACCTTATCCGCTGGCCCAGCTTCAAGCAGCGGGAAAAATTTAATCATCCATTTCAGGATCAAGCAAGCGGTGAAGGTGCACAATAAAATAACGCATCTGGGCGTTATCAATTGTTTCGCGCGCCTTGGCCTGCCAAGCGACATGGGCAGAAGCATAGTTGGGATAGAAGCCAACCACATCCAGCTTCTTTAAATCTTTAAATGTGACATTGGCCACATCTAAAAGTTCGCCACCAAAAACCAAGTGGATCAATTGTTCCGCTGGGATTTTTGCACTCATGGTCTTTTACTCTCCATTGCTTTCAATACTGCAGCATGGCGCGCTTTGCCTGCCGCCACCAATCCATTTTGGCGCGGATTGGCGCGGCCAAATGTCATCGTCAACCCTGCCTCGTCGGTGATCTCTCCACCCGCTTCTGTAACAAGAAGTGCCCCTGGTGC
>PLXI01000206.1:2967-4434 GCA_003151375.1 Hyphomicrobiales bacterium | reverse complement strand
GGTGCATCAATTGCGGCAGTGGATCCACTTTTGCTTTCGTGAAGGATCAGCACATAGTTACCGCTTCGTCACATAAACGGCCGTATATCGATATGAGACATATATTTACCCCAATTTCTGGCAAGGATGACGCGATCAATTTATCGCGCTAGTCTCTCGCCAATGCATATTTTAGACACCGCCGACTTTTATACACATGCCTTGGGAAAAGCCACGCTTGAGTTATTGAGTTTCAGGCTTGGGCAGCATTTGCCACAGCGCGCTGACGCCTTGGTGATGGGGCTGGGCTATGCCTCGCCTTATCTCACGGCGCAAAGCCGCCACCTTTCATTCATGATGGCGCGTGGTGGTGTGGTGCATTGGCCACAAGAGGGTGCGGTGAAATCGGCTTTGGTGGATGATCTTGCCCTGCCACTTTCAGACAACAGCGTTGATGTGGCCTTGCTTGTTCATGCTTTAGAGTTTTCTGAAAGCGCTGAGGACTTGATGACAGAGGTTTGGCGGGTTTTAGCACCACAAGGAAAATTGATTTTGATTGCGCCCAATAGGCGCGGTCTTTGGGCCATTTCTGAAGCAACACCCTTTGGCCAAGGCCAGCCGTTTTCACGCGGCCAATTAACGAAACTATTGAAGGATGCGCAATTTTCGGTTTCTTCCATTGCTCCAGCATTTATTTCTCCTCCATTGGCTGGGGCAGGTGTTTTGAAGGCGCTTGAACCAATAGCAAAATTGGGCATTGGCGGATTTGCAGGATTGAATATCGCTATCGCCACTAAGCAAGTTCATGCCTATTCACTTGGCAAACAGGCAAGACGGGCGTTGCCTCGTTTCAGGCCGGTTTTGTTGCCGGGGGCACAACCTGCCGCCAAATTGTAGATTGTGAGTTGTACTTGGCTTGGCGGAGGTTGCGCCTTATAGCCATGAGTTTGATGTTTGAGAGTTAATTGAGATGAGCACCAAACCCCTGACTGGCCCCACGCCCAAAAAAGGCATTATGGAGATTCATGCCTATGTGCCGGGTAAATCGGGCGCAAAGACTGGCAAGGTGTTTAAACTTTCCTCCAACGAGTCTGCTATTGGGGCAAGCCCCAAAGCCACCGCCGCTTTCACTGATGCCACCAAAGATTTAGCTTTATATCCAGATGGCAGTGCCTTGGCTTTGCGTGAAGCCCTTGCAAAGAGGCACGGGCTTAAGGCTGAAAACATCGTCTGCGGCGCAGGCTCTGATGAAGTGTTGCAACTATTAGCCCATGCTTATTTGGGGCCGGACGACGAGGCGATCTATTCGCAGTTTGGTTTTTTGGTTTATCCCATTGCTATTTCATCGAATGGGGCGAAGGCGATTGTGGCGCCGGAAAAAGATTTTCGTGCTGATGTAGGCGAGATCCTTTCGCGTGTAACTGCCAAGACGAAGATGGTGTTTTTAGCCAATCCCAATAATCCAACGGGAACCTATCTCACAGCTTC
>PLXI01000206.1:0-2950 GCA_003151375.1 Hyphomicrobiales bacterium | reverse complement strand
GCGATTGCTGATGTGCTCAACCGTATTCGCGGGCCGTTTAACATAAACTTGCCGGCGCTACGCGCGGGTGTTGCGGCGGTCGAAGATCAAAGCTTTGTTGATGCTGCTGTTGCCCATAATACAAAATGGCTGAACTGGCTTTCCACCGAAATTGCAAAACTTGGTTACAAGGTAACACCATCAGTGGGTAACTTTTTGCTCATCCATTTTAATACGGCTGAACAGGCCAAGGCGGCAGATGATTTTCTTTCATCACACGGCTTGATTCTGCGCGCCGTTTCTTCTTATGGCTTGCCTGCGGCGTTGCGGCTTAGTGTTGGCACTGAAGAGGCAAATCATGCCGTGGTTGCCAGTTTGAAAGAATTTTGTTCATGAGCGCCATGTTTGAGAAAATTGCTGTTTTGGGCTTGGGCCTAATTGGCTCATCGATTTGCCATGGCGTGAAAGCCCAAGGGCTGGCTAAGGTTGTAGTGGGTCATGCCAAAAGCGCTGAGACACGCAAAGTGGCTTTGGAAATTGGCTTGGTTTCAGAAGTTTTTGAAAACCCCGCAGATGCCGTGAAGGGTGCTGATCTGGTTATCCTTTGTGCTCCGGTTGGAGCTTGCGCAGCGTTAGCCGCCGCAACGGGCAAGTATCTGCGTGAAGGTGCCATCTTCACCGATGTGGGGTCTGTGAAAGGCGCAATCGTGAGAGACTGCGCGCCGCATTTACCTTTGAACGTTCACTTCATCCCTGGTCATCCAATTGCTGGCACAGAACAATCGGGGCCGCGTTCAGGCTTTGCCGAATTATTTCATCATCGTTGGTGTATTCTTACGCCTGTTGCTGGCACGGATCTTGCTGCAATTGAAAAGCTGACAAAGTTTTGGGAGGCACTGGGTTCCAATGTCGATGTGATGACGGCAGATCATCATGATTTGGTCTTGGCCATCACTAGCCATTTGCCGCATCTGATTGCTTATAATACCGTAGCAACCGCCGCAGATCTCGAGACAGTGACTGATTCAGAAGTGATTAAATACTCGGCTTCAGGTTTTCGTGATTTCACCCGCATTGCCGCGTCTGATCCCACCATGTGGCGCGATGTTTTCTTGAACAATAAGGAAGCAGTCTTGGAAATGCTAGGTCGCTTCACCGAGGAGCTGGCAGTATTACAACGTGCCGTGCGTTGGGGTGATGGCGAGACATTGTTTAATCTTTTCACACGGGCGCGAGAAGTGCGGCGCGGTATTATTGCGGCTGGGCAAGATACCGCAGCGCCTAACTTTGGACGTGACAAGAGTTGAGCACAGAAAATACGCAACGGATTTTTGCCTATGGCTCTCTGATGTGGCGGCCAGAATTTGAATTTGTAGAGGCGAGGCCCGCTCGCCTTGTTGGCTTTCATCGCAGGCTTTCGGTGTTTTCACATCACTATCGTGGAACACCGGAATCTCCTGGGCTGGTGCTGGGCTTGGATGAAGGCGGTTATTGTGAAGGTTTGCTTTATGACATCGCAGATGAAGTTTGGGCGGAGGTGATTGAGCGCGTTCGCAAACGTGAGATGTTGGGCGATGTTTACGTTGAAAAAGCATTGCCCGTGCATGTGATGGGAGGTTCAAAGGCGCTTACTGCTATTACCTATGTGGCCAATCGGCAAAGCAAGCAATTTGCCAATGAGATGCCAACAGAAAAACTCTTGGCCTATATAGGCCAAGGCCGAGGCACCATGGGCTCATGCCGCCAGTATGTGGCCAATACAATCTTGCATCTGCGGCAGCTTGGCATTCATGACGAAAGCTTGGAGNNTAGATTTGATTGCGGTTGAGATTTGCTTTCTTCAGCAAAGCCGGCAGGTACATTATCAAGCATAGCAGCAACCAAATCAGCCCGAACTGCCTCAGCACTTTCCGGGTTGCGCGCCAGAAGATGCACATGCACTTCATCGTAATCACCAAAATTACTCGCTAAAGCCATCGGGCTGGCATGATCCCAGAATGGCCCAAAGCGGCCCACAGCCACAGCCAGGCGCATGGAACCAGAGCGCTTGACTCCCACATAGACCGCACCCGGCAATGGTGGGCATGAATCAGGCGCATAAACTGAATGAATATAATTTTGGCCAGAAGCGCCGGGCCAAAACCAGAAACGTTCAGAAAGCTCCGGTAAATCGGCGCTGGCGGTTTTTGAAATGGGTGATCCAAATATCTGCATGAGAACGGATATGGAACAGAAAATAGAACATGTCAAGAACGATTTTCGGAAATCAGCCGATTGGTGATACCCTCAATGGTTTCCTGCATCACCTTATCAAATTGTTTGCGGGGCAGGCCAGTTGGCAGGGGCTTTGAAAACTCAATCACGATCTTGCCGGGCTTTCGCAAAAATTGACGACGTGGCCAGAACAATCCAGCATTAAGACCAAAGGCCACACAAGGTAGGCCAAGCGCGGTATATAGAGCAGCGGCACCAGGTTTGTAGTCAGGCTCAGCGCCCACTGGCCGCCTTGTGCCTTCAGGCAGAATTATGATCTGGCGGCCGCGGGCAATTTCTTCTTTGCCGCGCCTGATTAAATCTTTCAGCGCTTTGGAGCCAGCACCGCGATCCACCCCAATCATCCTGAACTTGTAAGTGTAAGGCCAACCATAAATAGGGATGTAAAACAGTTCCTTCTTCTCCACCATGCATGGATCATCAAACAGTGGCGGCAGCGCAAAAGTCTCCCAAATTGATTGATGTTTACCTACGACCAACAGTGGTCCTGCTGGAATATTCTCGGCTCCTCGCACTTCAATTTCAATTTGGCAAATTGTGGTCATCAACCAATTGGCGCTACGCCCCCAAAGTTGCAGAGCGCGGATTGCATAAATGCGCGGCATCAACAACACGGGCGAAAACACGATTAGAAATAAAATCATGGCCACATAGAAAGTGGCGTTAAAAATAAGTGAGCGCAAAAAAATCATGAATG
>PLXI01000200.1 GCA_003151375.1 Hyphomicrobiales bacterium | reverse complement strand
GGTCTTCGGCTTTGTCGATGGCCTCAGCCTTAGCGCCAATCAATTCGACTTTGAACTTTTCAAGCACGCCCATTTTGTTAAGCGATAAAGCCGTGTTGAGAGCTGTCTGTCCGCCCATGGTGGGAAGGATCGCATCGGGGCGTTCTTTCTCGATGATCTTGGCCACAACTTCGGGGGTGATAGGCTCAATGTAAGTGGCATCAGCCAGATCCGGATCGGTCATTATCGTGGCCGNNTTGAGGTCGGTTCTTTTTGGCATGTTTGGGAAACCCTGATTTGGGGTGTCCTACACAGAACGGGCAGAGATTCCAACCCCGAAGGCTGAGAATATTCGTTCTGTTGGAAATCCTTCAGGTTTGGTTCAAGCGTGCTCCAAACCCAAACCAGCTATAAGCGCCAATACCACGCTGAGTGCCACCATCAAGAGGCCCACAAATTCATGCGGTTTGGTTTGCTCTTTCAGATAGAACCTTGCAAAGCCGAGTGTAAACAGGACTTCGACTTGGCCCACGAGGCGCACCAGCGCCACTGGTGCGAGAGCAAATCCAATGAACCAGCAGCCTGAGCCTAATGCGGCCAGTAGGCCAACTTGGCTGGACGTGCGCCAACTGGCGAAGATTTTGCCGTATGTGGCGCGTTGCGTGAAAAACACATAACTGCCGTGCATGAGCGTTTGCAGAACCATCATCAAACTGAGAGTGATCAAGGCGGCAGCAATTTGATCCGTCATGGCCAGATGGATAGTTGCTTGCTTGACGATGACGCCGGTGATGGCAAAGAATGTACCTGATGCCATGCCACACAGTGCGGCGGGCTGGCCTATTGCGGTTAACATATCGCGTCGTGAAAGATTACGGCCAGCTAAGGTCAAAATCAGAACACCAGCGAGCCCAATGGCCACAGCGACAATCGCCAAAGGGCTGAGACGTTCGCCCAAGATCAGAAATGCGAAGATCGCCACTTGCACGGCCTCAGTTTTCGAAAATGCCGTGCCCACCACGAAGTTTCTGAACCGAAATGCGGTGATGAGCAGATTGGTACCTAGAATTTGGGCAAGGCCAGCACAGGCCACAAGAGTGACATAGGTCAGATCTAAAGGCGGAAGGTTGAGATTGCGCAGCCAAAGCCAGATCGAAACCAATGCAAAAGCAACGGGTGCGCCATAAAGATAGCGCACCAAGCCTGCGCCGCTAACCGATAACTCATGGCGCAAGCCCTGTTGAATGGCGGTGCGCCAGGCCTGAAACAGGCCCGCCAACAAGGATGCAGGCAACCAGATCATTGAAAGCAGAATTTTCCTGTCTCCTTTGGCAATCGGCGTTTAACACAAATGGCAATGCCGAATATGTGGCTTGTCTTTTTGGCATGTGCGGGAAACCCTGATTTGGGTCTAACTACACAATAGGCCCGGGGATTCCAAGCGCTTCTTCTGGCATGTATAAATGGGCATTTCGCGCTGGCCATTATAACAATCAGCTGGCAAATTAAATCCGCAATGAGTGCGCCACAAGGCATATCGGGAGGCCAGGTTTTCCAATTTCTGATGCAGAGCCAGCATTGGACGCCTGAACAGATGCGCGCCTTTCAACAGAACGAACTTGGTTCACTCTTGCGCCATGCAAGGGCGACTGTGCCATTTTATAAAACGAGACTTGATCCGATTTTTAAAGCTGATGGCAGTATTGATTGGTCGCAATGGAGCAAACTGCCGATCCTGAAGCGTGCTGATGTGGCGGCAAACTACGAAGCGATGCAGAGCTCAAAGCTGCCTGATGGGCATGGCCCGACAGCCACAGATACAACCTCTGGCTCAACGGGCCTTCCAATCAAAATTACGTTCACCAAACTGATCGGCGATATTGGATTTACAATGGGGTGGCGAGCGCAGCGTTGGTGGGATTTTGATTGGTCTGCCACCCGAGTGAATTGGCTGGGTGGCTTGCCAGCGGATTGGGAAGCGAAATCTCGGGTGAGCAAAGGCCCATGGGGATGCGATGATGATGCACAGGCGCAGCGTGGGCAGTTTTACAATTATCATGTGACTACGTCGGTAGATGATAAACTTAAACATTTGCATGATGTGAATGCGAGATATTTGGCTGCTCAATCCAATGTGCCTTATGCAGCAGGGCTCGACATGCTGAAAACTAACAAACGGGGCAAATTAGATTCAATGGTTCTTTTCAGTACAAGCATAGAGCCCGAATATTATGCCACCTTATATGAAGCCTTTGGCGCAAAAGTGCATGGCATGTATAGTTCAAAAGAAGCTGGCAGTATCGGATTCACATGCTCAACTGGCAGTCATTATCATGCTTGCGCGGAGAGTGTTTTGGTGGAAATTCTGGACAGTGATGGCAGGCCATGCGAAGTGGGCCAATCGGGTCGTGTGATCGTCACGCCTTTTTATAATACGGCCCAGCCTTTCATCCGTTATGAACAAGGCGATCTGGCAAGTTGGGGCAATTCTTGCGCCTGTGGAATAACTTTACCGGTGATCGAAAAACTTGATGGACGCATCCTTCATTTATTTACACGTGCTGATGGAACTCGCTTTTCGCTTTCTTCGTCGATCGATAAGTTGGGCCCTATACTAGGTGCGGAATTTTGGCAATTTGCACAAATTGGCCCAAAGCAAATTGAAGTGCGCTATAAGCCTACGGGCAGCCGAGATATTTTGCGCGAAGAGAAATTTTCAGCCCTGGCGCAGCAGGAATTTCTGCTCGGCTTTGAGATCAGTTATAAGATCATAAAAAACTTGCCGCTCACGAAAGGCGGCAAGTTTATCAAATACGTCAATGAAACTTATTAAGTGTCATTGGGTCGAGTTGGAGGCCCAATGCATGGTTCATTGATGGCTGATTCAGTAGGAAATTCGGTATTATAGATACATGCCGGTCCAGAAGCAGGCTGCACCCCTAAGTTCACTCCACCTGCACTAAACAAGCTCTGCACACCGTTTGGCGGATCGTCTTCGCGCTGACGGCGGATCAAGTCCTTGCTTGGCCCACCGAAGTAGATCTCAATGCCTGCCGTTGCGGAATAAAAATTGTTGTCACCGATTCTGCCGTCAAGCTTGAGCGAAACGGGCACGCCAACATCGGACAACAAGTATTCTGCACCTAGATGCGCCGATTTGAAATCAGCCACTGTGCCAGCACCAATGGTGAAGCGCAGATTGTTCGTTGCGTAGTATCCGATATTGCCAACGGCATATAACTTATCAAAGCCATTGAGGCCATTTGGGGTAACACGAATATAGCCACCAATAGCTTCGAATGAAATGCGATCCGCATAAAGTTCCGCTTCAGGCCCAATCCAGGCACCCGATGCTTGACCGAAGCTGGCATAACCGCCCATGACACCCAGCAGGTATCTATTAGGATCGCGCGTGAATAAATGTGCCGCACCGCCGATTTCGGTTTGTCCGAATTGATTGTCCACGGCAAAGTCGCCTTGCAGGCCAAAGGCGTTGCCTAAGGGCATGGTGATGGAGCCGTCACCGTAAACCGGGTTGGTGTTGCTAAAGCCTGTCATGCCGCCAAAGCCGCCGCCGAATTCTAGTTTCCCGTTTATTTCTGAAACAGCTGCAAGCTGATCTGGCGGGGACACAATATCCGCTGCACAGGCAGAGGCAGCAAACATTGTGCTGCTGATGAGCAAAATAGAAAAATGCTTGTAGCTGAACATCCCCAATACCCCGTAATCCGTTCCCGCGGACAATAGTGTTAAAATTCTATTAACACGACCGTGCATTATGAGACAATATGGAATTTATCGGTGTGGTTATTCTTGGTTAGCGCCCTATTGGCGCGCCCAATTCTCGCCCTTGCAGAACAGCCCGCCCAGAACACAGCCAGACATTGTAAGGCTGTCGCCAGAAAGCGCACCTTTGCCAGAGTAGGTTTTGCCAGCTTCAAGATCGGTCAGGGTTCCGGCATATTTGCCAGTGCCAGCGGCCGCCATTTTGCCTGCACTCTCACCTTTGTGGGAGCCACTTGCTGCAGTCACGCAGAATTCAGCGCCGCATTTGTGAACCGAAACCAGAATGCCATTGGGGCGCTTCCACATGCCTTCAATGCCATCAGCCAAGGCAAAGCCGCTAAACAGGGGCAGGGCCATCAAACTGGCCACCATCAAAAACTTAGTCATTATCGTCCTCCCATATTTTTGGCCGAGGCTAGACCAGAGCCTAAAACGACGCAACCCGCCGAATGAGGCGGGTTGCGTTTAGATGGTTAGGTAATTGACGCAAAAAGTGAACCTTGCAGGGGACGTCTCTTGCGGGGACTTATAGAAAGAAAAAGAACCAGACACCGGACCGGCCTTGGCCGTGAGGGGGGATGGGGGTGGCGGGGCCGCCCGGCATCTGGTTCAGGTGAGGCATAAGGTGGTGGGAAGGGAGAGGGGAGCTCTCTAAACCTTATGCCAAGGTAAATTCATTGCGGGGTGTCGGAACAATCCTCCAAAGCGCATTTTTCGAGAATGAGTCGGTGCGGAACTGCATCAAAATCAACGGCTTTGACCGTTTGGGTCTGGGCGCTGAAAACTGTGTTTGGGGCAACCGTAACCACAGCTGCGGCGGCAAGGGCTACCAAGATGAAGCTATAGAAGGCGCTACGGATCATGAACTTGTTCTCCCGTGTGGATATGAGAGAAACACCTTGAGAAGAAAATAGTTCCATCACGATTACCCTGTTTATGCCGTTCATTGACCGTTGTGGTCGTCATTGAGCAATTTATGGGGGCCGAATGTGTCGAGGGTTCTGCCCAATTGTGGCAGGCTTGCGATGTTGTCGTGAAATGATCGTGGCTGGACTAGTTGCGCAAAGCCAGCTTGGAAATGGGCTGCACCAGGCTTCTCAAACCCTTTCGGCGCAACAAATGATGGAAGAAAATCATCCGGCGTTGCAGGCCGTAAACCGATTTCACTTCATCATCCCAGCTGCTGCGCGGCCCGGCGATCAGATCGGCCACACGGTCAAACATCCACAAAGCGCGGCCGAGTTTCAATGGCGCAATATCTCCCGCGAGGCGGTGAAAAATGCTGGCCAAGCTGGTGCATTCAGCCGCAGTGCATTCGTCTTTCAAAAGCCAGTGCAGGAAATTGGATGAGATCAAAACATTGTGCTTCACCGAGCGCATGGAATGCGATGGGCTTTCAGGGCGAATGCGATAGCGCGTCAGCGCCTCTGGAATGGTGGTCAGGTTATGTTGTCTAGCGATCCTGCTCCACAGTTCAAAATCATCCGCGGGATAAAACAGCTTGCTTTCATTATAGCCGCCAAGTGCGCGCACTACATCGGTTCGGAACATTACGCTTGGCTGAACGATGGGACATTCAAACACCAGGCGCAGGCGCAGGGCGCGCGGGCTGATTGGTGCGCGATATAAATCCTCGCTCAATTTATCCACATAGATGAGCTGAGCATAAGTGCACACCAAAGCGATATCAGGATTGGCCTCTAAGAAGGCGAACTGTTTTGCCAGACGCGTGGGCATCATCACATCGTCTTGGTCAATGCGCGCCACATAAGCTGCGCGCGCCAGCCCAACACCGCGATTGGCCGAAGGGGCGATGCCTCGATTTTCTTGGCTGACGGCGCGAATGCGCGGATCTTTATAGGAGTGGATCTTCTCCCAAGTGCCATCGGTTGAACCATCATTGACGATAATCAATTCAAATTCTGTCATGGTTTGAGCGAGAATGGACATGATGCATTCATCAATCCATGCATCGCCATTATAGGCATTGATAACGACAGAAACTTTGGGCGTTACCATGGGCGGCAATCCAATCAGCAAAAGATGCGTTGGCCATTCTTTGTGCAATCACCAATGGAATTGCAAATGAAAACTTAGGCGGGCGTTGGACTGGGTTTGACACACTGGTGCTGCAAGACTGGCCCCGCAATACGTGACGGCTGCGCGACAAATGGCTGATAGTACACGAAACAAAAAAAGCCGATTGCTCCGATGAAGGCTCAGCCAAAGATGCCTGGCAATATGACGTTTTCAATTATCCAAGGTATCATTGGGTCACATCTACTAGTTCGATTGGGCCCATAATTTTTCCATTTCTGAATGCACAGGCCCAAATGCATCAACATTTTCTGCCAGAAGTGGGTGATACTAAACGTGGCGTACACATTGGCTCGGACAGAAAGCGGTGCTACCGTGGGTAGCGCCTTCAAGGGTTTTGAGTCCGGAAGGCTTTGGAGCCTTTTAGAAATGCAGGAATTGATCCCCCGGTTCTTTCTTGGAGTGACCGTGGAGTTAAATGCTCTACGCACTAACCTCAACAAAGCGCCCGACAAAAACGAAGTTTTGCTAAAGCTAAATGCAGATAATTTCTTTATCCCGCTCTCAGAACGGCTCTTGCTGTATTTAAGTACGGTAAACGCCGCATCTGCAATTGCTTCGGCCAAGCGGCTGGACGCACGACTCAAGATGGATCCTCTGCCTAATATGGGCGAGTTGCATCTTGCCTTGACCGACATAGAGAGTCGCTTTGCTGACCACTTAGAATATGTGAAACTCTATGCGCTCCAGCCTCAAGAAGTCAGTTTTATGGAGCCCGCTAAGGCATTAGNNGCTATTGATGGAAAGCCGATTGAAGACATAGCGGGGACATTTCCTACAGCCAGCTTTGAGATTGAGGAAGCCGCGAAATGTTTTGCCTTCGGTCGTTACACCGCCTCTGTTTTTCATTGCATGCGAATTATGGAAATTGGTTTGAAGGTGTTGGCCAGGAAACTTGGAATCCCCAATCCTGTAACCCCGACAGACAGAAATTGGGGTAATATGCTCAAGGCCATTAAAGATAAGATAGACGAAAAGTGGCCAAAAAACACAAGACTTCACGGCACCGAAGGTGAGCGCATGGAAGCTCTATACAACACTCTCGATTCAGTGAAAAATCCTTGGCGCAATGCGACCATGCACGTCGAAGTGACCTATGCGCCACATGAAGCACTCCACATCATGAGATGTGTGGGCATTTATGTACTTGAATTAAAGAAGCACGCGGATGAGTCAATTCTAGTCGATTGAGGAATTGCGGTGACGGAATTACAGTGAAGTACGGTGACGGTGAATTTAATTCTCTGTTCTCTCCATCACCGCCCTTGTGGCGG
>PLXI01000070.1 GCA_003151375.1 Hyphomicrobiales bacterium | reverse complement strand
TGGGGTAAGGCGCACCGTTTTGCTGGCTCTACTGATCGCCATGTGATCGGCACTCTGGTTTATGATTGCCTGCGCAATAAGAACTATGCAGCAGCACAGGCACGAAGCGATGCGCCGCGCGGCTTGGTGTTGGGCACTTTGGTAAATGTGTGGAAGCTCAGCGCAGATGAAATTGATGCTCTGTGTGCGGAGCAATTTGGCGCGGGCGCTTTATCAACCGCGGAGCGTAAAGCTTTAGCAGCCCCTCTCACTGCGCCAGCAGATCACGTTGCTGGTAATTTTCCACAATGGCTGACCCCGCAATTAAGTGCCGCATTTGGACCAAACTTAGTCGCAGAAATGCAAGCCTTGGCGCAACGTGCGCCGATTGATTTGCGCGTCAACACACTCAAAGCCACGCGTGAGCAAGTTTTGGAAAGTTTGGCAAAGTTCAATGCCGTCGCAACGCCGCTCAGCCCCATGGGAATTCGCATCCAAGCACCCGGCATTGAAGCCAAAAACATCAATGTTGAAGCCGAACCCTCACATGGGATGGGCCAATTCGAAGTGCAGGATGAGGCCTCACAACTTGCAGCTCTAATTGCAGCACCAAAGCCCGGCCAAAAGGTGCTTGATCTCTGTGCGGGAGCTGGTGGAAAATCATTGGCGCTGGCGGTTTTGATGCAGAATAGAGGCCTGCTTGTGGCCCATGACCGTGACAAACACCGCCTGCGTCCGATCTTTGAGCGCATTGCGCGCAGCGGTGCATCCTGCATTGAAGTGGTTGCCGCTGATGAACAACAAAAGCTGGCCAGCAAAGAGGGCTATGATCTGGTGGTGGTCGATGCGCCATGCACCGGCTCTGGCACGTGGCGCAGAAAGCCAGATGCCAAATGGCGCTTGGGCGAAAAGCAATTGCAAGTCCGGTTGAATGAACAAGCAGCGGTTCTTTCACAAGCCGCACCGCTGGTAAAAAAAGGCGGCAAGCTCGTCTATTTCACCTGTTCAATATTACCGATTGAAAACACCCAACAAGTGCAAAAGTTTTTGAAAGCTCACTCTGCTTTCAAACTTGTTCCCTACATGCAGCAATGGAGTGGTGCACCCGCTTCAGCTGATGGCAGCAGAGACACGCTGCAACTCACGCCATTTCAACACAACACCGATGGATTTTTTATGGGCGTGATGGAGCGGGTCTAACCCTCACTCCATCTCCCAAACCATATTCACATCTGCCGTGACTTCAATTTGCCCCTGGGCCACCGGAACCGGCGCTGAGGCAGCCATCCTTGTGACCTGCATCGAGGCCATTTTCGCCATTGGCATGATGCCACCTTGTTCGCTCATGCTTTGCAACGCGCCCAATTTCACCCCAGCCGCATCCGTTAACACCTTGGCCTTGCTCAAGGCGTCCATCACTGCCGCTTTGCGTGCCTCATCCTGTGCGGCATGTGCATTGTCGAGGCCAAATGAAATGCCGTTGATTTGGTTTGATCCAGCACCGACCGCTTTATCCAAAATCGCCCCCAAGCCATCAAGCTTGTGAACGATGACAGAAACGCCATTGCTTACTTCATAACCGGTGATTTTAGGCGGCTGACCCGAATTGCCGGAATTGTCATAGCGCGGCCCCACGTTGAAATTGCTGGTCTGAATGTCCTTGTCTTCAATTCCGGCCGTTTTCAAAACGTCAATGAGCGCAGACATTTTAGCCGTGTTGGCATCCAATGCCGCCTTTGCCGTCAGCGCTTGCGACACTGTGCCCAAATCCACAATTGCCATGTCCGGTGCCATTTTGACTTCGCCATGGCCACTTAGAACCAGCGGGCGCTTGGGGCCTTCCGCAAAGGCTGGCGTTGCCATAAAGGCCGAAACAACTACTAAAACCGCGATGAATTTGTTCAACATGGCATTCCCTTCTGTTCAGGTCTGAATAGGAATAAAATACGGCCAGATTATGACGCCCTCAGCGGAAAGGCGGCTCATCAAAACTGCGCAATTTACGTGAATGTAAACTGCCCTTAATTGAACGCAAAAGTTCCAGCGAAGAAATGCCAATCATCAAATGCTCACCCACCGCGCGGTCATAAAATGCATTGGCCGAACCCGGCAATTTAATCTCGCCATGCAGTGGTTTGTCAGAAACACAAAGCAGTGTGCCATAAGGCACGCGGAAACGATATCCCTGTGCAGCCAAAGTTCCGCTCTCCATGTCAATGGCAATGGCGCGCGAAAGATTGATGCTCTTGCGTTCCTTGCTCCAACGCAGTTCCCAATTACGGTCGTCATGGGTCATCACCGTTCCGGTGCGAAGACGCGCTTTAAGGGCATCACCTTTTTCTCCGGTCACTGCGGCAGTGGCCTGTTGCAAGGCCACTTGCACTTCAGCCAGTGCTGGGATCGGAACCGCTGGCGGCAGAATGGCATCCAGAATATGATCATGGCGCAAATAGGCATGGGCCAAAACATAATCGCCGATGCGCTGTGATTGGCGAAGCCCGCCACAATGGCCAATCATCAACCAACAATTTGGTCGCAGCACAGCAAGATGATCCGTCATGGTTTTGGCATTGCTTGGCCCAACACCAATGTTGACCAATGTGATGCCGCCCGCACCATCTTTGCGCGAGAGATGATAGGCTGGCATTTGATATTTGTGCCAAGGGCTGCCCTCAATCAATGTAGCGGCTTCAACCCTTGTGGTTGACCGTGTGATCGTACCGCCGCCTGGCAAATGCAGCGCCTCATAAGGCCCATCTTGCGAAAGCTGTTCAACCGCCCAATTTTGGAACTGATCTACATAGCGGTGATAATTGGTTAGCAATATCCACGGCTGAAATTTCCGCCAATCGGTTCCAGAATAATGCTGCAAGCGCTTCAGCGAATAATCCACCCGCACCGCATCAAATAGTGCCAGCGGCAAATCCGCAGACATGTGCGGCTCCCACAAGCTGTCAGCGATTTCATCACCCACCAGCGAAAGGTGTGGCACCGGAAAATGCAACGCCAGTTCAGCAGAGGAGACATCACCCCCAGTCAATTCATCGCCACCTTGCAAAACATAAGGATAAGGAATTTCTTGGGTGGAATGCTTAACTTCAATATGCGCTTGGTAATCATGTTGCAAATGCGTCAGTTGCTCTTCCAGATAACGTGCAAATGCCGATGGGTGAGTGACTGTGGTTGAATAAACCCCCGGCGCTTGAAACTTGGCATAGGCCCGAGCCAAATTCGGCTGAAGGCCATTGCCGTCATAAGTCACCACCAATTGCGGGTAACAGAACTTCTTGCGCTCGGCCGCAGTTGGCACCTTGCGGCTCTTCACATAGGCCTGCAAGGCATTGGAAAGCGCAGCCACGGCGGCTTCATATTGGTCATTAAGGGCGGCCACAGCCGCTTGCGGTGAAAGACTTTTAGGTTTCATGGCAAGGCTCTAGCACAGTTTGGTAAAATCATGTAGCGGTGTTGCAAATTTTGGCAGGGCCTATAGCTCAATGGTTAGAGCTAGCGGCTCATAACCGCTTGGTTCCAGGTTCGAGTCCTGGTGGGCCCACCAAAATTTAGTTTAAGTGTTGCGCTTCTTGCCTTCCAGCAAATCCATCACGCCGCGCATGGCATCCAGCACATTGGTGCCCGGCCCGAAGATTGCCGCCACCCCAGCCTGGGTTAAAAGCTCATAGTCGTGGCGCGGGATCACACCGCCTGCCACCACGATGATATTAGAACCTCCTGATTTCCTCAGTGCACTGATCAGTTGCGGCACCAAAGTTTTATGGCCAGCAGCCAGAGAAGACACGCCAATCACCTGCACCTTTTCAGCAACAGCCATTGCCGCCGCCTCATTCGGCGTTTGAAATAGCGGGCCAGAGAGAACATCAAAACCTAAATCAGCAAAAGCTGCAGCAATCACATTGGCACCACGGTCATGGCCATCTTGGCCCAACTTAGTCACCATCATTTTTGGCCGATGAGTTTTGGCTAAGGCGGCGAAACGATCCGTCAAAAGCTTGTATTCGGTGTCACCAGCATATCTACTGGCGTGTACGCCACGCAAAATTTCTGGATGTGCTTCATGTGCACCAAACGCTTGGCGCATCGCATCAGAAATTTCACCCAATGTGGCACGGGCCCTGGCAGCATCCACTGCGGCAGACAACAGATTGCCTTTGCCGGATTGCGCAACGTTTTCCAACTCTGCCAATGCGCGCTTCACCGCTACGCCGTCACGCGATTTTTTAACTTGCGCCAANNTTCACTTGCGCCTCACGCACTGCGGAATTATCGATCTCACGTGTTTCTAGCTTGGCTTCTTCTTCGAGGCGATATTTATTCACGCCCACGATTACGGCCTCGCCCTTATCAACACAGGCTTGCTTGATCGTGGCGGCTTCTTCGATCATGCGTTTGGGCAGGCCTGAGGCAACCGCCTTGGTCATGCCGCCTTGTACTTCGATCTCTTCCATCAAAGCCCAGGCTTTTTCTGCCAATTGCGCGGTCAGGC
>PLXI01000062.1 GCA_003151375.1 Hyphomicrobiales bacterium | reverse complement strand
TTTCTGTGGCACTTTCCCTGAGGTTGCCCTCGCCGGACGTTATCCGGCACCCTATTTCCGTGGAGCCCGGACTTTCCTCCCCTGCGCGTCTTTCGACATTGCACAAGAGCGGCCATCCAGCCAACTGGCAGAGCTGGGGTTAGGCTGGGCAAGGTGAGAGGTCAACTAATGAGTTGGGCACATCCAAACAGCCGCCATTGCTCTGTGGGCCTCGTGTCATGCGAGGCCGGAGGGAATAGAAGGAAGCGCGTGGATTTCTCACGCGGGTGCGACCTTGTTTAGGGTCGCTGGGTAGAAGGCGCGGTACTCACCACGCGCTTTGAACAGGATCTAATGATTGATCTTTAACACGCCTAGAGGACGAACCCCAGATTGGCATGACCACGTGGTGGCCACTGCGATCCGTAAACGACCTGCCTTACGACAGCCCGGCCCATAGTAACCGGGGTAGATCAACGATCATCCGGTGAAAGCACCACGTTTCGTGCCTTCAGCAGAACTGTATTAGACCGAGAACCCGAAGGATTATCGGCCCAAGCTTTCAGTCATAGAGACTGAAAGCCTGCCCCCTCGCCCCGACCACCGTCGCGAACGAGACCCTTGGTGAGGGGGAACGAGAGGGCGTATGGCACGAGGCAAAATCCGTGTCAAGCAGTATTTTCCTAGTCATAGGAACGATACTTTACCGCTGTCACCCATGCCCCATCTTATCTGGGCCAGCCGGTCACAACACGATTAGCGAGAACGGTGACAGATAATTAAATGCACTGTCATCGTAATTCCGTAATTCCCAATGTCAGAGCGCGGTAGAACGTGATTGGTTCGAATGTCTCACATTGCGTCTTGCACATTGCTAATTGGGGCATCGAGGTGCCAGCATATGCCGCTTGGGAGAGCCCGAAGTTCGGCAATGCCGTCAAATGTGGCGGGCACAACTTTTTCAAGAATGACACGGCCAAAGCCTTTGCTTTGCAAAGGAGCAACGATCGGGCCGCCTTGCTCTTGCCAATCAAATTGAAAGCGGCCGGTGACTTCATCTATCGACCAGTAAATATTCAAATTCCCTCCCGGAGCCGATAATGCGCCGTATTTCAAGGCGTTGATTGCGAGCTCATGAATAGCAAGTCCCAAATATTCTGCATGGTCGATCGGTATTCGCAGGTCTGGCCCACTTATATTGATAGTCGCAGCTTCTTTTTTACTAACGAAATTGAGTTGCGCGCGGACCAGCTCGTTGATTGTAGGGGCCTGCCAATTTTCTAAAGCCAATAATTCGTAAGATGATGCAAAACTGCGCAAGCGTTCGTCAAAGGCTGATTCAAATTTTGCGTGGTCCAAGTTTGATGCACCAATTTGCCGCGAAATCGCGCTGATGACGGCAAACATATTTTTGGCGCGGTGTTTAAGTTCAATCACAAATAGCTCAGCGCGTTCCGCACGGTTGACCGCTGATTGATCAAGAACTGAGATGATAACGGCACCCGGCATTGGACCAACACTGAGTGGATTAAGACCAATTTCAATGGGTATCGAATGGCCAGTTTTGTGCCGGGCCGACAAACGTCTGCCTTCCCCCATGGAGCGGCTGGCAGGCATTTTAGCAAAATTTTCACGAAGTGAAGTGTGTTTGTGTTTTAATCCCTCGTGCACGAGAATTTCAATTTTCTGCCCGATCAATTCTTCTTTTGAATAGCCGAAAAGTTGTTCTGCCGCCGTATTAAGATGCAAAACAAAACCATTGAGATCAACGACAAGCATTGCGACTGGCGCATAGTCAAGCAATTGCCGCGCTATAGCCAAGGTGAAAAGTACGTCGGAAGATGGAACCGTGTCCTGTGTAGGCTCCATTTCAACGATCTCCCGATTGAACCAGCCCACCAGCAATTCACGTTCTTAGCGGATACCTTTTTGAAGTATAACCACCAAGGTCCAGTTATGCAACCTCGTATGCCGCAGGTGACATCCTTGAGGCGAGCTTCCCGCTAGGATCTCCCAGAATTACGGTGAATGACGAAATTACAGAGTTACGGTGACAGTGCATCAATATATTACTTTTCTTCATCTCTCCGATCCCATTTGTTTCCGGAAAATTCTCCTCTGTCTCACAATGTTAAGGCAGGTAGCGGCATGACTTTGATAGAGGAGCGGATGGGCGGGGCTTGGCCCCGTCATCCAGATAATCCTACTCTGAGCTTGCGATTCTGGATCACCTCCACAAGGGCGGTGATGGAGAGGCGGGAGTGCACTTGTAATTCCGCCCGCCACACACCACCTCTGCGCTTGCCCCAAGGAGGCGCAGGCGCAATGTCCGAAGTTGAAACTTTGAAGCTACTCAAGCGCCTGCGTTGGATGGCGAGGTTTATGGATGCAGGCTGGGGCATTCCCTTCACCCGCTTTCGCTTTGGCGCGGATGCGCTTTCGGGTCTGGTGCCCATCGGCGGTGATGCCCTGATGGTGCTGGCTTCGCTCTATCTGGTGAACAAAGCCCGCCAATTGGGTGCACCGCGCGAGATGCTCATTCGCATGGCGGGCAATGTGGCGATTGAAGCCGGCCTTGGTGCCATTCCCTTTGTCGGCGGCATTATGGACGTGGTGTTTCGCGCCAACATCAAAAACGTTGATATGCTCGAAGCCTATTTGCGTGACAAGGGCTTTGCCGTATGATGGGCGCATGTTCTCACGTCTGATACTTATCGTTGCCCTTTGTGGTTTACTCAGCACTCCGGCACTTGCCCAAGAGCGCCAATGGAATCTCCAAAGCACTGACAAACAAACCTTCCTCATTTTTGGCGTGCCAAACACTGACGATGTGGGTTTCAGCCTATGGTGCGAAGTGGGCAAAAACCAGATGTCTGCCTTCATGCCCGAAAGGCAGGTTCCGTTAAAATCGAGTGAAAAGGTTCCCATGTTGATTTCTGTTGATGGCAAGCAACAGGCCTTGCGCGGGCTTGTAACCAAAGATGCCGCCAGCGGGCAATTAACAGTGGAAAGCAAGTTTGGCTTGAAGGATGTTTTGATTTCGCGGCTGCAGGGTGGCCAGTCGATCTCCGTTTCCGTCAAGGGCCATAGCACTACATTCCCTTTTGGTGAGGCCGATTTTGCTGGCCTACTTTCGGCCTGCAAAGGCGAAAACGGTAATTAAGCTTCAAGAGAGCGTAATAACTTGTGCAGTGTGGCGACTGTTGATTGATCGGCCACGCCATCCACTTTCGCTTGCCTGAAATGGCGCTGAAAGGCGGCAACCGCCAGCCTTGTGGCTTCATCAAAAAAACCAGTTAATTGAATCTCATAGCCGTAGTGCTTCAACAAAGACTGTAAGGCCAAAACTGCATCACCTTGATCGCCTTGTTGTAGAAAACTTCCGCCTGACAATGGTTCGGGGTCAACCCAATGGCCAATGCCGCGTTGGTGCAAAAATCGCCAATCAAATTTTTCACCCGGATCGATTTTGCGCACGGGTGCAATATCAGAATGGGCCAACACCTCTCGCGCTGAGATGTTGTGGCGCTCAACAATGTCGCGACACAAATCAGCCACAGCGGACATTTGCTGTGTGGGAAAATCAATATAACCATGTGTGTGGCCAGGGTTGTGAATTTCAATGCCAATGGAGCGCGCGTTCACATCTTCTTTACCGCGCCAACTGCCGCTGCCGGCATGCCAAGCGCGCTTATTCTCATCCACCATTTGCGTGATGGCGCCTCGTTCATCCACTAGATAGTGGCAAGAAACTTGGCTTTCATGCGCAGTGAGCCAGTGAAGTGCTTTGGCCGCATTTTCCATGCCGGTATAATGCAACAGCAAGATGGAGACCGATTGGCCCCCCACACGCTCATTGATATTGGGCGAAGGAACTTGGGCATGGGCTAGCGTCGTGCCCAACCACTTTGTGGATGAGGGTTTCACGCAGCTCCCATGCGCTGCAGCTCGTTATAGGCGGCATTGATGTGGGCCAAACGATCTGTCGCTAAACGCACCATCTCTTTGGGTACACCTGCTGCAATTTGCTTGTCTGGATGCAGTTCCTTGGCCAGATCTTTATAACGTTTTTTAATCACGGCTGGTTTGGCATCATGGGCCACGCCCAAAATCTCAAAGGGATCATCCTTCATGGCCACATGGCGCGCACGGATGCGCAACCAATCGGCACCTTCAAAACCAAAGATGGCGGCGACATGCTCAAGAAACGCCAATTCCTCAGGATGAACCGCATTGTCGGCCTTGGCGATGTGAAACAAGCCATCCACCACACTTTCCAGCACGTGGGACTTTTTGCCGAATAGTTTGACCACTTGTGCTGCATAGATTTCATAACCCGCGATATCTTGTTTGGCCTGATTAAATACGCGGTTCACCGCCGCGCGGTCTTTTTCTGGCACATGGAAAACTTGAGAGAAAGCCACCACTTCCTCGTCCGTTACCAAGCCGTCTGCCTTGGCCATTTTGGCACCCAAGGCAATCATAGCAATGGTGAAGACCATAGATTTTTCGGGTGGCTTAGATTTCGCGCTGAAGCGCCCAAGCGTGTGGGTTATGCCCTCGCTCAAGTTATGCCCAAATTCAGATATGCCCGACCAAACCGTCATGATCCCAATTTACAGAGATTCGTTCATTCCGAAAGTGGGCGGAAAGTCTCAGGTCTGACTGGGCATTAAGTGCTGCAAATATGACACAGATTGCACACTAAACAAAAAATCTTCGCCTGTCACAGCACCGTCATACAACTTTATGAAACGACCCCTAAGCCAACGCGAGTTGGGCTTGGGAACTGTCGAGTCTTGACCGGTAATATTGAACTGAAACTACGTTTTTAAATCCGCGAGGCAAAACGGCTCGCGTTGGGGCAACAAACTAGGAGATAATAATGTTGAACAAAATTACGATTGGCGCATTACTTAGCAGCGTCGCACTTTTCGCTGTGCAACCAGCGATGGCCGCCGACGTGGCCGCACCTGCGCCAGCACCGTCCACACCCAACACAATTTCATTGGAAGTGAACCCTGAGTTTTATGGCACGACGAAAGCCGGCAGTTTTGCGACAGGCGATTTGGACGATCTCAATTACAAACTCGCTCTGTCGCATTCTTTTAGCAACAATGTTGTCTTGGGTGGCGACATCCAATACACCCAGCGCGCGCCAATTGCAGGCGTGAGCAGCTCAGTTGATCAAGCTGAAATCACTCTGGGCTATAAGTTGAAACTGGACGCGGTCACCCTGACCCCTGGTGTATTGCTCGGCTATGGATTTGGCG
>PLXI01000055.1 GCA_003151375.1 Hyphomicrobiales bacterium | reverse complement strand
AGTGTTTTAATTTTTTCAGCTGCAAGCTCGGACCATTGCTGCTTGGAAATCCAGCCCTTGGTACTGATGCGGTCAAGAACCGAAAGGCTTATATTATCGGCAACGCTGTGGTCCAGCACAGCCCCTTGACGCAAGCGATCTTCTGGGATCAACGCAATGCCTTGCGCAATTGCATCACGCGGCGAATTTATGGACACAGATTTCCCCGCCACAAAAACCTCACCTGATGCTTTGCGGTCAATGCCCAATAGCAGCCGCCCAACAGCACTGCGCCCACTTCCTAACAGACCCGCAATACCAATCACTTCACCCGCATGCAGTGTGAGATTCGCATCACGCGGCTTGAAGGCACCTGATACATTTTTGAGTTCGAGTAACACATCGGCGCGCTTGGTGTTGTCTCGCGCAATACCTGTAAGCCCGCGCGATTGTTTGCCCACAACATGTTCGATGATAGATTCAAGAGTAAGTTCACTCAGGGGAGCCGTGATCACAAGCTTGCCATCACGCAAGATTGTAGCACGGTCCGCAACCTTCATGATTTCGTCCATGCGGTGCGATACATAGATGATCGCTACACCATCGGCCTTTAACTTGGCTAGGAATACGAAGAGTCTTTCAACATCATGTGCNNGTGCGGAAAGTGCGGTACTTGGTTCATCCAAGATCAAAACGCGGGCTTTTTGTGAAATGGCTTTGACGATCTCGGTGAGCTGGCGTTGGCCTGCACCTAAATTTCCAGCTTCAGCATGGGGATCGACATCGACATCTAAGCTTTTGAATAATTCGGTCGCGCGTGAAATGGCGGTGACATCATCAATGAAGCCCATATTGGTTTTGAGTTCATTAGCGAGGAAAATATTTTGCGCCACGGTGAGCGTGGGAATCAGGCTCATTTCTTGAAAGATCATGGCAATGCCAGCATTGCGCGATTCGGCGGGTGTGTGTTCGATTAAAGTTTTG
The DNA here is from genome assembly GCA_003151375.1 of Hyphomicrobiales bacterium. Lineage (GTDB taxonomy): Bacteria > Pseudomonadota > Alphaproteobacteria > Rhizobiales > Aestuariivirgaceae > Aestuariivirga. The sequence continues at coordinate 7,295 of PLXI01000055.1, read as the reverse complement.
CCGAACACTTCAATCGTGCCGCTATCAGGAACATGCACACCACGCAAAACTTTGAGAATGGTTGATTTACCGGCACCATTACCGCCGAGCAGTGCGTGAATTTCGCCGGGGTATACATCAAAATTCACTTCGTCCAGGACCTTCACACCGCCAAAGGCTTTGGAAACGCCAGTCATGCGAACGGCAAATTCGGAGACAGATCTGATGGCGGCGCTGGTCATTCTGGTTTCACTTTTAGAAGAGGACCGGACCCGTCACAATGGGCCCGGCCCTTTAGTCCAGGGAGATTTACTTGAAGCTTTTCTTGATCTTGTCGGGTGCTTCAGCGTGGTAGATTTCCTTCCAGCCATCAAGCAGAGTGTCATGTGTGATCGGACCAGCGGGCAGTGCCACATAGGCCGGTGCCGGCTTGCCTAGAAGAGCATAGCCTGCAAGCTTGGCTTCAACGATGCCTGCATCATAGGGGCGCTGCGACGCGATTCCCTTGATCATGCCGCCCTTGGCCATTTCGATGGCCACGTTTTCGCCGAGATCCATGTTGATGATCTTGAGGTCTTCGCGACCAGCGGCGCGGGCTGCTGCCATTACGCCTTCGGCCGGCACATCCCAGACGGCCCAGATAGCCTTGGTCTCTGGATGTGATGTCAGAATCGCACCTGCAGCCTTTTCAGCGTCCCCGGCAAAGTCTGGGCCACCGATGCCTTGTTCCGCGACAATCTTGATGTCTGGATATTGCTCGGTGATCGTTTTCTTGAAGCCGTCATAGCGCTGCTTGGTCACGAAGAAATCCGCCGCATGGAACACGATACCGATTTCCCCTTTGCTGCCAAGAGCCTTGGCCATCAGATGGGCCGATGCGACACCATTTCCATAGTTGTCAGCTGACACAGCACTGACGTAGTCAGTGCCCGCCTTGAAGCCTGCTGGAATGTTATCCATGAAGACAAGCTTCGCGCCGGCCTTGGCGGCGGCCTTGTAGGCTCCGGCAGTAGCCTGACCGTCTACAGGAATAGAAACGATGATATTGGGCTTCTGGGCCATCACGGTTTCAATATCGGCAACCTGTTTTTCTGGCTTGAAACCAGCATCCGTGACCGCAATGACCTTGATACCCATTTTACCGAATTGGTCCTTCAGTGCCGCAGCCTGGGCATTCGACCAGTCGTTGCCACCATAGTGGAATACGAGAGCTGCCGTTGCATTCATTGCCTTGATTTTCGCCAGTTCATCGTCACTCAGCGTGATTGACGCGGCGGGGGCGGGGTCTTCACCATTTGGCCCCTTGCTCAAAACCTTGGTGGCAAGTTCCTTCAGCGCCACATCAGGATCGGTGGCAAAGGCTGGCACGGCAAAGCCAGATACCAGCAGTGCAGTGGCAGCAATTGCTCCCATAAATATACGTTTGTTCATCATTTTGGTTTCCTCCCTTTTGATGATGATTTCAGAGCCCTGCATTGCGCATGAACTCCAAACTTTGAATGGCACCGGCTTTGGGGTCGGGCCAAGAATCAAGCTCGGCCGTAATCCAGCCACCAAATTTGATATCCTTGAGCGCATCAATGATCGCACTGATGTCGAGGGTGCCACGGTCGAGCGGCGTGAAGGCAAATGGCCTTTCCTGCCAGCCCTTGAGGTGCACGTAGCTTATGCGCTTGGCATGTTCGCGGATCATCGCCGGAACATCGCCACCTGCCGCGGCAAGATGGGCCGTGTCCGGACAAAAATCGATCGAAGTTTCCTTGAAAACCTTGCGAACGTCGCTTGGACCTTCAACAATTGTGGAAAGATGTGGGTGATAATGCGCCCGCAAGCCATTTTTCTTGGCAATTCTCACAACTTTTTCCAGGGCCGCGCCCAGCTTCTTGATATCGTCGCGCCTTGTACCACTAGCGCGCTTGGCGCCGCCACCCACAACGAAATGCTCTGCGCCGCATGCGGCCGCTGCTGCTGCCACACGTTCCAATTTTGAGATTTCCTCCGCGAGAATGTCATCAAAAATGAAATTGGCACCGGAATAGGCGGCCACCAGTTCAATTCCCGCATTCCGGAGGACGGATTTCAGACCCTTGAAAGCGCCGGCGGCATAGTCGAGCAAATTTGCATCAAAAATCTCTGTACCCTCATATCCCGAAGCCGCGATTTCGTTGATCGCCCTCTCCATGTCGCCGAAGGTGCGATAGGTGAGCTGCGCAATTGAAGTCACACCTACTGCGTCCCCACCCAGCGCACCCCAACAATTTGCGTGATAAGCTTTTTTGTTTGCCACGATGTCACCCCTCAATTGGCAACACTGACCCAGCGTTCGGTAACGCCGGATTCAAGGATTGCATCAGCGATGGCTGACACGCGCCAGCCATCTTCAAAATTGGGTGAAGGTTGTTTGCCACTTACAATCGCTGAGAAGAAATCATAGCATTCGATGATTTTGGTTTCGCCATAGCCAATGCCAAGGGCTGAGATGGGCCAAAGCCCGTAACCATAAGGATGAGCAGGGCCGGTATAAATCGTGCGAAAGCCGCGCGCGTCTGCAGGGTCGTCGGCAAACATCACTTTCAATTCGTCCATGCGCTCATAGTTGAACGCGATGGAGCCCTTGGTGCCGTGTGTTTCAAATGTGAGGAAGTTGTTGCGGCCGTAAGCATTGCGGGTGGCCTCGATGGAGCCAACGGCACCATTCTGGAATTTCAGCAGAGCGATCATTTCGTCATCAACATCAACCTTGCCTTTGGGGCCGTTGCTGGATTTGTCAGATGCGCCGAGCTTATCAAGGCCACCAGCCTGCAACGGCCGCTCGCCAATATGGGTTCTAACGATTGCGTTTACCGAGCTGATTTCACCCACAAGGTAGCGTGCAAAATCCACCACATGCGTACCGATGTCACCAACCGTGCCGGAGCCCGCAATTTTTTTAGAAAATCGCCAGGAAAGAGGTCCGTTCGGATCGGCTGACCAATCTTGCAGATAGGTACCGCGAAAATTCAGAATGGCTCCTATGCGCCCTTCTTCGATGAACTTTTTTGCCAGTGCCACGCCAGGTGTGCGGCGATAGTTGAAGGCCACCATATGAATTGAACCCGAACGCTTGGCTGCTTCAAACATGGTCTTGGCTTCCGCACCGGTACGGGCCAATGGCTTTTCACAAATAACGTGCTTGCCCGCCTTCAAGGCAGCGATGGCGATTTCCGCGTGACTGTCATTCGGGGTGACGATGTCGATAACGTCAATATCCTTGCGTATGATGACTGCCTTCCAGTCTGCGCCTGAATCTTCAAAGCCATAGCGTTCTGCTCCGTCGGCAGCCAAATCCTTGTTAACATCCACTAGAACTTTGCGCACCGGAATGGCTGGAGCTGGCCAGAAAAACATCGGCATGGCCGCATATGCCATGGCGTGGGCCTTGCCCATAAAACCACCGCCGATCATCGCTACATTAAGTTTCTTGGTCACTGGCTCTTCCCATGTCGCATTTTTTAATCTTTTGCCACTTATGCCACATATTAAACATAAGTCAATAATAAAAATGCAGAAGTGACGATACTTACGATTTTAAAATGTATGAGCATGACAAATATATGCATAAATGATTTCTTTTGTTGCAGACGGTCGGCCTTTTGCGCATAAAACGTGGAGTAATCTGCCGTCTATGAATCATTTCTGGGCTCGGCTATGTTGGCTGATGAGGGGCGAAAGGCGATTCCTGTGACACAAACCAACTCTGATTCCGTGGTCAATCTGCAAAAGCCAGAACAGGAAATGATGACAAGCGGCAAACCGCGCCGCGTGGATGCTGAACGTTCCAGTCTGGCGCAACTGCTCAATATCATCCGCGATGGTGATGCAGATACGCGCCAGGAACTTGAACGCGTGACTGGCTTGGGCCGCGCTGTTATCTCTGACCGACTAGCGACTCTCTTTGCTCACAACTTGCTCGTGGAAGGTGAGCTTGGCCAAACCACAGGTGGCCGTGCGCCGCGCACCATTCGCTTCAATGCCAATGTCGGCCTTCTCTTGGTGGCTACAATAGAGCCATCACGCTTGGGCGTTGCGATTGCGGATCTTTCCGGCAATCTGGTGGCCGAACACCACGAAGCGGCAGACATGGCTATTGGTCCGTCGCACATGCTCAAGCGGCTCATCACCCTTTTTGATTGGGTGCTGGAACAGCATCAAGGGACTCGGGCCGTGTGGGGCATTGGTATTGCGGCACCTGGGCCCGTGGAAGAGTTTCCTTTGGCCTCACCGCGCTTGCGCTTTCTGCCGGGCTGGGATGAATTTCCAATTGTCGATCATCTGCTGGCCAAATATCACGCTCCCGTCTGGATGCGCAGTGGCGTGCAAATGATGGCGTATGGTGAATATAAAACCGGAAATGCCGCAGGCACAGGTGATCTGATTTACGTCAATCTCAGTCAAAACATCAGCGCCGGAATTATTTCTGAAGGTCATTTGCACCGTGGTGCCCAAGGCGGCGCTGGATTGATTGGCCATGTTGCCGTGGGTGATGGCCATGATCTGCGCTGCAGCTGCGGCAATGTTGGCTGTTTAGAAACTGTTGCAGGTGTAGAAGCCATCGGGCGTGAGGGTCTGGCGTTGGCAAACGCGGGTAGCAGCCGCCACTTGGCTGATGCTTTGGCCAGCGAAGGCTTGGTGACGGCAGGAGATGTGGGCATGGCCGCACAATCAGGCGATTCGGCCGCTGCTGAAATTTTGGCCCGGGCCGGCAAATATATTGGAACTGCCCTGGCCTCCCTCGTCAACGCCTTTAATCCAAGCCTCATATCATTGGGTGGTGACGTTGGGCAGACGGATGACATTCTATTGGCCTCAATCCGCGAGGCCGTTTACCGCCGTTCACATCCACTGGTAACACGTGATTTGCGTATCCAACGTTCGGCGATGGGAAGTTCGGCAGGCCTTTCAGGCGCAGCGTTGGTGGTTGCCGATGCGATTTTTGAGTCTGCTTCGGTCGTTGATTGGATAAGCTCAGGCTCACCTGCAAAGGCTGCAATCGTAAGTGTTGTGGTGGCGCGTGCCGAACAGCAAATTAACGGGCCACAGACCAAACCCTTANNGGCTGCAGCATGAGTGGGGCTTTGCCATGCCTATAAGCGGACTGGGACCTCACGGTGAACGTGGTCAATCTCCAGACCTACTGCGGTTGAGTGATGAAGAGATTGAACGCGCCCGCGCCGGAAAATTCAAAGTAGCCCTGGTACTGCACACTACCAAAAGTGATTGGGCCAAGCAGCATCTGGTGGGTATTGCCAAGACCTTGGGCGATCATGGGGCAGCGCTCATTGATGTTGCCGATTGTAGTTATGATGCCGCAAAACAAGTTGCCCATTTTGAACGGCTGATTGCTGATAGGCCCGATGCGATCATTAGCATACCTGTGGGGAACAGTGTCGTGGCAGAGTCTCATCGCAACGCTGCAAAAGCCGGCATCAAAGTAATTTTGCTGGACAATGTTCCAACTGGCCTGTTGCCAGAGCGCGACTATGTGAGTTTGATTTCTGCCGATAATTTTGGATTGGGCGAAATGGCAGCCCAGCTTCTCTCGCCACATATGGCACCAGAAACCGCGGTCGGCATACTTGCATACGACAAAGATTTTTTCGCAACCAACGAGCGCGAAATTGCGTTTAGGCGCTGGATCGAAATTCACCGCCCAGACTTGCGCATCCAACAATCAAGATTTTCCGAAGCACTGCTCGCGAATGTTGCAATGAGTGCATTGGTGAATGGGACAACTAAAATATCAGGCGTCTTTGCTGTATGGGATGAAGTGGCAATGCCGGCAATTAGAGTTTTGAAAGGCCTTGGAATATCATTGCCGATGACCACTGTTGATCTTGGTGACGACGTTGCTCTTGCCCTAGCTGAAGGCGAGATCATGCAAGGCATCGCCGCCCAACGGCCATATGATCAGGGTGTGGCCGCCGCGCGTTCGACCATTTTGTCTTTGATCGGTCGCCAACCACCGCCATGGGTAGCGCTGCCTGGATTGGCCGTGACACGAGAGACAGTCNNCGAACTCGTCAAACAGGTACTCAGAGCGCAGGGTTAAAATTTACGGAAGAGTAGATCAACGGGACTTTGTGGGAACAGGAAGGCGGGATGGCCATCTGAAGGGAAGACTCGATGGATCGTGTATTCCGAAAGTTTGTTGATTCGCTTCATGGAAATGCGGACATTTCACTTCTTCGTTCCGCAGTTAGCGAGATCTCTGGGGCTCTCGATCTTAGTGCTTTTGCTTACCTTTATGCCAGTCGTCGACCCAATACGGAAGTGAAGCTCATTTCAAACTATCCCACGGCATGGACCTCTCACTACATAGCAAACGGATATGAAAAGATCGATCCAGTCGTGGGTAGGGCAGGACAGACCCGCGAGCCGTTCCAGTGGGGCCGCGAACAATGGACACTTCCGCTTCATGATCAGCAAGTTCAATTGCTCGATACAGCAGCCTGCTTTGGTATCCGGTGTGGCTTTACAATTCCAATCCATGACCCACGGAGCAGGATCGCCGCGCTGACTTTTGCGACAGATGATTGTCATGCAACGNNCATCGGTCGCTGCTACAACTCCTGGCCGTTTTGTTTCATTCACGCGCGCGATTGAGTCTGGCACCGGAACAACTGGTCTCTGGCATCATGTTGTCCACGCGCGAATACGAATGCCTCGAATGGGCAGCCAAGGGCAAATCAGCTTGGGAAATCGGTTGCATATTAAACATCTCCCGACGAACTGCGGCATTTCACCTCGACAATGCGAAATCGAAACTGGGCATCAGGACGATTTCCCAGGCTGTGGCTCTTTTGGTTGCGTCCAAGATGGGATGATTTGATCTCGTCAACCTGTACAATTGCCCAGCATGTTTTGATCCACTGAATCGGGTTCTTTCCACAGACAATAATTTGTCTGGAGAGAACCATGATGCAGTTAATTACGCCCGAGAACTACGCTCTGTTCACAGATGCTCTTGCCGATATGCACCGCCTGCGATTCCGGGTTTTCAAGGAGAGGCTTGAGTGGGCGGTTCAGGTCGAAAACGGCATGGAGCGTGACCGGTTTGATGCGCTGGAACCGATCTATTTGCTGCACAGAGACGACGATGGTCGAGTCAAAGGGTGCGTCCGCCTCTTGCCGTCCACCGGCCCCACTATGTTGCGCGACGTATTTCCTGTCCTTCTTGGCCGAAGCCCTTGTCCTTCGGACCCACGAATCTGGGAGTGCAGCCGCTTCGCGCTTGAGCTTTTTCCCGAGTTGGCGCGATCGGCAAGTGGACTGGCAAG
>PLXI01000114.1 GCA_003151375.1 Hyphomicrobiales bacterium | reverse complement strand
GGTTTTTGGAGTTCGCTCATGCGCCTGCGCCACACTTGGTATTTGCTCGCCGCCATTTCAGCCTTGGTGTTAACAGCCGAAATGAGCTTTGCCCAACAGGCTGCCCCTACAACTACTGATCAAGCAAAGCCTGTTGATCCAGCGAAGCCTGCCGAACAAGTAAAGCCTGCTGCTCCAGCCGTTGATCCAAATGCCGAAGAAATGGATGGCGACGGTTCGGTTTCATTGGGTGATATACCTGATGTTGAAACCGAAGAACTGACGGCTGATCTCGCGCACAAGGCGCTTGATGGTTATGTTCTTGTGCAGAATAAATATCAAGACTCCCCGTTGGAAGATTACGCCGATTTACAAACATTTGTGGACAAAGACCCTAAGGGGCCAGAGCTTGAAAAAGATATCAAGGCTTTGGGTTTCAAATCAGTCACGGAATGGAATGTGGCTGTCACATCTGTATCGGTTGCCTATAACAATATCCTAGATGATCAGACCACTGATCTTAAACAGCAGATTGAAGATGTTAAAGCCAGCAAAGACATGGCCCAAGATATGAAAGACCGCACCGTCAAGTCTCTACAGAATTCCATTCCTTCCGAGAACAACACTAAGATTGTCCAGGACCTGATGAAGGACAAAGATTATTCCGATAAGGTGAAGCTGCTGGAAAGCACCGACGAATAAGTGGCGAATAAGTTTTGACGATGAACCACGAAGCCTATTCAGATGCCTATGTGCGCGGCATCCTCAGTTCAACAAAAACCATCGCTTTGGTTGGGGCTTCGGCCAATCCTGCGCGCCCATCTTATGGTGTGTTGCAGTTTTTTTTGCAGCGCGGCTTCAACGTGACACCAATCAACCCCGGCCTTGCCGGCCAAGATTTGCAGGGCCAGAAAGTTTATGCCTCTTTGCAAGATGTGCCCCACGCCATCGACATGGTGGATGTGTTCCGCGCCAGTGCAGCAGTTTCGGCTTTGGTAGATGAGATTTTACAGTTACGTCAATTACCAAAAGTTTTGTGGATGCAACTTGGCGTGTTTGATACTGAAGCAGCTGCCAAAGCCGAGGAAAAAGGCATTATTGTGATGATGAACCGCTGTCCCGTCATAGAAATGCACCGATTGCATATGTAGTTGCTGCGGAGTGAGTCTCATGAGTGACTAGTACAAAAAAGGATTATAAATGAATTTTACCCCACAACGTTACACATTGGTTGCTATCATATTACATTGGATCACGGCACTACTTATCCTGTACATGCTTATTTGGGGTGAAGGCCTAATTAAAGACCAACGTTGGCTGACCCCACCAGTGCCCGCCGCTCATGCCGATTTGCACGCCTCACTTGGCCTTCTCATTTTATTCCTGACGATCGCCCGTCTTGTCTGGCGTGTGATAAGGCCGCCGCCGCCAGATGTACCGATGGTGGAATGGCAGGCAAAAGCCTCGCACGCTCTGCATTGGGCATTTTATGCAGTGCTGCTGCTTATTCCACTCACGGGCTTGGCTGACTTGGCACGCACGATTGCAGGTAAGCACCCAGAATATGCTTCGCTTACATTCTTTGGTTTGTTCCCAGTTCCTTATTTCTCAATGCCCTGGTTCGGCGATTTGCATGGCGTGCTAACCAATTTGATGTGGGCGCTTTTGGGACTGCATGTTGCAGCGGCGTTGATGCATCAGTTCATTGACAAAGATGGGTTGATTACCCGCATGCTGCCGCGTTAAAGTTTTAGCATCAGACTTGAGCGCCGCGGGCTAAACGTCAGCGGCGCGTTTGTTTTCACAACTAACTTTGAAATTCCAAACCGCAGCGGTTAACACAATCAGTGCGCCCGCTTGATGGATCAACGCCAAGAACACAGGCACATGTAGCAAAAGTGTGGTGATGCCCAAAGCGATCTGGCCCATAACGGCCGCCAATAGTAAAACTTGCGCTGTGCCCTTTAAGGTGACGGCTTGCCAAAGTGCCAAGCAAAAAATAACATAAGCCAGGATACGATGATTGAATTGAACGGCCATCGCATTCTCAAATGAATTCAGCCACCAAGGGTGCATCGCCATGAGCCCACTAGGAATGACGGTGCCATCCATCAACGGCCAAGTGTTATAGCCCTGCCCGGCATTCAGCCCAGCCACAAATCCACCCGCCGCAATTTGCAAGAACACCAATGCTCCTGTTACCGCGGCTAGACCCCAATGTGGTTTTAAACGTTGGGCCAAAGTGAAGCGCAACCAAACCACATAAGCAAAAAGTACCATGGCGAATGTGAGATGCGCGGCGAGGCGGTATTGGGTGACGGACACACGGTCTTCTAACCCAGATGCGACCATGAACCAGCCCAGTGCACCTTGGGCTGCACCTAAGGCTAGCAATATGACAATGCGGGGCCAAAGCCCGGCGGGCAACATCTTACGCCAGCAAAAGTAGATCAGCGGCAGCGCCACAACAAAGCCAATCAGGCGACCAAGAAAACGGTGCGACCATTCCCACCAGAAAATGGAATGAAACTCCGCAATGGTCATCGCGCTATTTTGCAATATATATTGAGAGGATTGCTGATATTTAGCAAAGGCAACTTGCCAGTCGGCATCACTCAGAGGCGGAATGGTGCCCAGAATAGGTGCCCATTCGGTGATCGAAAGCCCACTGGCAGTCAGACGTGTGGCCCCGCCTACAACCACCATGGCGGCGATCATCAAAGCGACAAGGCTGAGCCAGCGGCTGATCCAAGGCGATA
>PLXI01000161.1 GCA_003151375.1 Hyphomicrobiales bacterium | reverse complement strand
TTGAAACCACCAGCAGGCCCTTATCTCCTCCCGCCTCGAACACCGTCATGAGCGAGACCCTTTGGTGAAAGGGAACAAATCCGCTGTAGTACACAATAGGAATAAATGTCAAGAACATTCTCGCATCCCTTTGCATTTTCTCTATGTGCGGCTTGACGCGTAAGCGAAGTTGGGCGAACTTAAAGCTGCGGGAATTTCAGGGAGTTTTGCTATGGTTAAATATGCCACACCTTTTGCTGCCATGTTTCTCACGGCCTTCTTGGGCCTCACCCCTGCGGCACGCGCTGACGACACACCACCCTTGCCCATGCCTGATGATGCCACTGATGTGACTTATGATGGCGGCAGTGGATCGCTGGACTTTTCCAGTGCCAAGCCCGTGAAAGATTTGGCCGCTTTTTATCGCGACATTGCCAAGCAACATGGCTGGAAGGAAGAACATTCCGTCATCAACAAGGATAACATGGTGGTTCTCAGCTTCACCGCCAATGGCGATGATGTGGCCAACATCACCGTGATGAGGATGGGTGACCAATCGCAAGTAACAGCAGAAGGTACTGCCCTTGAATCCAAAGGTGGCGCCGGCGCAGATGCCAAAGCTGAAACCAAAACCGATGATGCGCCAGCAGCACCCGTTGCTGCGCCTGCTGACACACTNNCCGTCGTTGCTGCGCCTGCTGACACACCGCCTTTGGTTGCCGTTGAAAAACACGGCCTGCCTATGCCCGATGGCATGAGCAGCAGCATCAATGAATTCAACGATAACATAAAACTCAGCTTTATTGCGCCCAACTCTGTGGCGGATATCGTGGCCTTCTACCGCACAGAATTGGCCAAGAAGGAGTGGAAAGAAACGGCAGCCAAAGTGAGTGAGAATGAAGCCGCACTTTCCTTCACCACTCCTAAAGGCCCCGCGCGTTTGACCGTAAAACGCAATGGCGAAGATTCTGAGACGGAGCTTGCGCTGGGGCCAGACGCCGCTGCACCAGTGGTTGACGCTTCGGGATCAACGGCCCTCGTCGCCACCGAAAAGAACGGCCTGCCATTGCCAGACGGATTGGGCAACAATGGCTCATCCGCCACGCAGTTCTCGAAGTCGGTGAATTTCTCAGCGCCCAATAGTGTGGCCGAGATTGTGGCCTTCTACCGCGCCGAACTTGGCAAGAAAGGCTGGAAAGAAGACGCAGCCAAAGTGGATGAGAAAGCAGCAGAACTTTCTTTCACCGCACCCGAAGGCCCCGCCAAATTGACGGTTAAACGCAATGGCGACATGTCTGATGCCGAACTGACTCTTACGCAGAAATCCAAGGCCGCAGCTTCTCCACTGGCGCCGAAGGCCGGCATGGTGAAACTGGTGTTTGGCAATTTGAGCGACAAGGCAGCGGATGTTTCAATCGCTGGCAAGCATGTGAAACTGGCTGCTGGCCAAGGCGCAAAAGGGCCCGATGGGCCAACGCTGGAAGTTAAGCCGGGCGATTTCACCGCCGCCATGAAAGGCGCTGATCCTCAAACCTTCACCGCCGGGCCCGACGAAATCTGGATGATTGGCGTGGGGCCAGGCGGGTTGATTGCGATTAAGCAATAGCAGGCCACAACCGCCAAGCGCTTCACCGAGCAGCACCTCAACGATTTGCTGAAAGGCCGCGTCACCGAAATTCTTATCTAGTTCAAACCGGCCAATGTGGCGACCCCATTCCGGAGTTCAGATGTCAAAGCCGCGCCTTGTGCTGCCGCCGCCGAGGAAACTGCCTGTGATTTGAAACACTGAGAAGAGCAAAGCTCCAATCAGTTGAAGCGAGGCCATGATTGGATCATTGGAAATTTGTGTCAGCAAACCTGTGGAAAGGATTTCGGGCTGGCTTTCATGGCCGGGCCTGATAATGGCCAAACGCTTGGCATCGCTATTCACATGCAACTCTATGGAAGAATCGCCGACGATGGCAAAACCGATCCACGGATATTGCTGGCCGCCTTCGGGGGTGAATTGAACCAACCGTGACCCCGGTGGCAACATCGTTTGGTTGTTGGTGGAATAGACTTGCGAGGTTTTTGTTGCCGCGCCGCTCATCTGCACAGAATGGGCCAGCACATCCACTGTACCTTCGATCAAAGTTCCCAAATTTTTGCCTGATGACTGGCCTGTGGGCGAGGACTCAGACCCCAAATCTCCAAAGCCATAAATCGGCAGGCGCGGCACTGGTTTTCCCTCGCAGGTGCTGGCGTCTTCTTTGTCTTTGTCATCTTTGGCGCTGCCAATGAATTTGAGTTGCGACGATTTTCTCAGACTATCCGAAAGTTCTTGCGAGCCTCCGTCAAATTGCCCGACAGGCAAGCCATCACTGCGCTGCAAACTAATTGTAATGGGATCATCACCAAAGCGCATGTAGGTCACACGGGTGCCGACCGCTGGAACCAATACGCCCGAATAGCAAATCGGTTTGGCAACTTCGGCTACCTTTGGGGTACCTTTCTTGGCCTTGCTTTTGGGAGCAATAGGCAGAGCGATGGGCTCAGCTTCGTTAACGATGTTGAAACCGCTGAGAGGCAGTTTCATCAATTCGGGCGCGCTGACCTCAAAGGCAAAAGTTTCAACGGTGGCGTTAACGATGGAGACTGTTTGCGGACTTGGCGCAAAATACAATAAATAGGCACCCACACCCAGAATGGGCACAACCGATAGCCAACGCAATAGTCTTCCGAGCGTTTTAATTTTCCGTGGCTTCTGAAGCACTTCTAGTTGTGGGACTTGGGGCACCTCATCCTCTCCTGCTGAATATCGGGTTCACCGTTTTTTGAATTTACCCGGTACTGGATGAGATCGTAACGAAGTTGACTGGTTTAAGTTCCACTAGAGCCCAACAATCTTTGAATGAACTCCCAACCTCCTCCATCGGCGGGCTTGACCTGCCGATCCAGAAATTAGCTTGTGAACAGACCTGTTGATAAGATTGGTTGAACAGAAATTGGATTGCAACTTGAGAGGGGCTCTGGGATTATTCCTCCATGCAAACCATCCTTGTTAAATCGATTATCGCGATCGGTATCATTTTAATCGGATTCGGATCATTCAACGATGCTTGCGCAGAACCAAAGCACTGGATCGGAAAGGGCACCTGCTTGCCAACATTCACTGGGCCTTACGACAAGGGCAACGTTCACAAGGCATTCTTCGCCACGGCAGATCTTGAAATAGTTCGGCATAATGAAACGCTATATGCTTGCGGCGGTGCTGTTGGATATCCAACAAAACAAAGTGCCATCATCGAAGCTGAGAAGCGTTGTAAACACGCACAAGCAAAACGCCACGCGCAAGGAACCTGTAAGTTAATCGATGCGATGTGAACATTCGCTTTGTTTCGAGCAGTATCAATAGATTCAGACAAAATGCACTAATCAACCACGCCACCCCAACGAAGCTGAAAGTGGAACGCACTTGAATAATAAGTCCGGAGACAACCGCAATTGAAGTTCTCGCAACGCATTGGAATTGAGCCCATAAAGCTGGAAATCCAGACACTATCGATGGATGATGCTTTGCGAAATTCCCTTTGGACTTCGACAAAGCTACAGATGCTAGATTTCGACCATGGATATGACGAATGGAAAAACCGCGGCAGGCTATTGAGGGATAGAACCTATGTGCTATTTTTCAAACTCCCCATCGACTCCGCACCTGAATATAAAGATGGTTTTTTACAGTCTCTTAGAAAATGGTTTTTTAGTGCCAAGTGGCATGAGGTTTACGATTTAGTTGAATTTTTTGCAAACGTAGAACACTTGAATACGGGGTGGCGCTATGGAGCCGAGGAACGCTCTGAAAATTATCGTAAGTCTATCAACAATTTTCTGGAAAAAGAAAGATCTGGCTTCAGATTTGTTGGAACGAACTTGGCTCCAATTACGAATGAAGAAGAAGTTTCTGAGGTCGACGAAGCTGCAAACATATCTGGTGAATTTGCGGCGGCGAGCAATCACATACGAACCGCAATAAAACATTACGCTAACCGAAAAAGTCCAGACTTTAGAAACTCAATTAAAGAAGCAATTAGCGCAGTAGAAGCATGCGCAAAAATCATTTCTGGAAAGCCAAAAGCGACATTAGGGGATGCAATCAAGGTAATCGATACCACTCATGGAATGCACCCTTCTTTAAAAGAGGGGCTGCTCAGGATTTATGGATATACGAGTTCCGAAGGGGGAATTCGTCATGCTATGATTGACGCCGAAAATGTCGACGAGATCGACGCAAAATTCATGCTTATCTCTTGCAGTGCATTTTGCAACTATTTGATCTCTCGATACAAACCTTCAAAGAAGTAAAGTGCCGGACATATCTCATTGCATCCCCGCCACTACCACACCCCTAATCGCCCTCGCCCCTTTCATCGTGTTGTAAATATCGGCCCAACGCCGCAGGCTTGAGCGGCCTTCCCTTCATGGCTCAGGCATTAGTGTTTTCTCAACTTCTGGCTCTTAGCTTGCGCGACCAAAACGGCGGGAGATTTACATGTTCACCGGCAATCTGCGGCGCTGGCCGTTCTTTCTCTATTCGATGGGCTTGGGCTTCATCGAATTTTTTCTGGACCTTACCGTTATCGCAACCACAATGGGTTTGACGGGCTTTGTCGAATCCAGGCCCGGCCCGGGGCGCGAAGGGATTACCCTTGGCGTTTTCATCGTCGGCATGATCCTCATGGTTTTCCGCGCCAATATCGCTATCCGCCGCAACCGTGATCGCGGTGGCAGCAAGAAATTTATCTGGGGTTATGTGATCCTGCTGGTGATGCTGGCGGTGTTCTCACCATTTGAGGTCCTCTTTTACCAACATGGCGAGGGCGGATACAGCAATCCGGGCCTTGGCATATTGAGCATCATCTCATTTGGTATGTGGATCCGCCTGGTTTTTTCCAGCTCTGACTCTGAATCTTCCGGCGATATTAGCGACGAGATTGCCGAACTGGCGGCAAAGTATGGTAAAGTTGATATAGATCCGCCCGCCGTCGCTTTTACGCCCAGTCTTCGCGCCGCAGCGCCAGCCTTCACGCAGGGCGGTAGCCCTTCCTTCGGCAAACGCCGCTAGGCTCACATCTCCGGCGGTTTCACACCGNNACGCAATCGTCATCGGCCCAACACCACCGGGAACTGGCGTAATCGCTCCGGCCACTTCTTCGCAGCTCGCAAAATCGCAATCACCGACCAGAATCTTTTTCCCGTCGCGCTCAATGCGGTTGATGCCGACGTCAATCACTGTGGCACCGGGCTTGATCCAATCGCCCTTCACCATTTCAGGGCGCCCTACTGCGGCGATGACGAGATCAGCGCGGCGCGTGATGGCGGGTAAATCCTTGCTGCGCGAATGGGCAATCGTCACCGTGCAATTCTCCGCCAATAGCAATTGCGCCACGGGCTTGCCGACAAGGTTTGAGCGGCCAATGACCACGGCTTCCAATCCATCCAATTTGCCCAACGCGTGTTTGGCCAGCATCACACAGCCCACAGGCGTGCAGGATGTGAGTGCCTCCTGACCCGACGCAAGCCTGCCCACATTCACCACGTTAAGTCCATCCACATCCTTGGTGGGATCAATGGCGTTCATAACCTTGGCTTGGTCGATGTGCTTTGGCACGGGAAATTGCANNATTGCACCAATATTCCGTGTACGGATGAATCGGCGTTGAGCTTTTGCACCAATGCCAATAGATCAGCCTCACGCGTATCGGCAGGCAGCTTATGTTCCCATGAGTTCATGCCCACTTCCACAGTCTGCTTGGCTTTGTTGGCCACATAGACCCGTGATGCCGGGTCTTCACCCACCAAAACCACAGCCAATCCCGGCGTGAGATTATGTTTGGCTTTCAGCTCTGCCACGGCTTTGGCGATGCGGATGCGCAGGTCTGCGGCATAGGCTTTTCCGTCGATCAATTTGGCCATGCGTCAGAATAATCCCTCAATCTGCCCATGTGCATCAAGGCCGATCACTTCGGCAGATGGCACACGCGGCAAGCCCGGCATGGTCATGA
>PLXI01000020.1 GCA_003151375.1 Hyphomicrobiales bacterium | reverse complement strand
ACGGTTGAAGGGCGCAACATCAAGCTCACATCGCTTGAATTTCGTTTGCTTTCCTATCTCATGCACCATCCAGATAAAGTTGTGTCGCGCACTGAATTGGTTGAACATCTTTATGACCAAGATTTTGATCGTGACTCAAACACGGTTGAAGTTTTTGTGGGCCGCTTACGCAAAAAGCTTGGCGTTGATGTGCTGCAAACTGTGCGCGGCATGGGCTATTCCATGGTTGCGCCCACATGACGGCTGAGGCCAATGCGCAGTAATTCCTTGTGGTTTCGCCTGCTTGCGTCTTCTGCTGTGATATCTGCGGTCTTGCTGCTCACTGCTGCTTTTCTGTTGAATACGATTTTTGTGCATGCGTTAGAACAGAATTTTGATCAACGCTTGCGCTCTGCGATGGATGGCCTGTTGGCCAGCATCGATATCTCGGCCAACGGCAAACCTGTGTTGCAAAGTCAGCTGGACGACACGCGCTTTGCATTGCCGCTTTCGGGTTGGTATTGGCAGGTGCGAGATAACACCAGCGGCGAGACTTACCTTGCTTCACCGTCTCTGCTTGAACAGCTCATTCCAGCTGCAAAGAATGGGACAAGCACAGATGGATCGGGTCTCTTTGCTTATTCAGCTCAAGATGCCAAGGGCACAAATTTGCGCGTGATTCATCAAGACATCAGCTTGTTTGGAAAACCGCAGAAGTATGATGTTCGCGTTGCTGGAAATTTCTCTGAACTGAGTGGCGAGATTACCTCATTCCAGCATACGCTTTTTGGTTTGCTCGCTGGCCTAGGCTTAGCGTTATTAAGCGCTCTTGTCCTGCAGGTGCGCTTTGCACTGCGCCCGCTTGCAGCCATGCGCCGCCAGATGAATGATATTCGTGCCGGAAAGATTGATCATCTTGATGGAAACTATCCAAATGAAATTCAACCCCTGGCCACCGAGTTGAACTTGTTGGTGGACGCAAACCGCGAGATTGTGAACCGGGCGCGCATGCAGGTTGGCAATTTAGCGCATGCCCTGAAAACGCCACTCAGTGTAATCACCAACGAGATTGGCAAAAATGCATCAAGCTTAGCCAAGAAGTTGCGCGAACAGCTTGATGTGATGCGTGATCAGATCAATTTATATCTAGAGCGCGCAAGGCGAGAAGCGCGCGCACAAACCGCGGGTTCGTCAACTGAAATAGCGCCAGTGGTTGAGGCCTTGGCCCGTACGATAAAACGCATGAGGCGCGACCAGAAAATTGATTTTCAAATTTCTGTTCCTGCAGATTTACTATTCCGTGGCGAGAAGCAAGACCTTGAAGAAATGCTCGGCAATCTTTTGGACAACGCTGGCAAATGGGCCAAGAGCAAATGTCGCATCACAGCCGCACCGCTTGCGCATGATAATAGAGATGCACGCGCTTGGCTTGAGATCATCGTTGAAGATGATGGACCTGGAATTGCTAAGCACTTGCGTGACCAAGCCCTCAAGCGCGGGCAGAGATTGGATGAGACGAAATCGGGTTCAGGATTGGGGATGTCGATCATCATCGAAACCGCCACAATGTATGCGGGTGGAATGACTTTAGACTCATCAGATCTTGGTGGCCTAAAAGCGGTGTTGAAATTGCCAATGGTGGTATGAAAAAGCGCCAATGCAATCAAAAATTGTGAATGATTACCTCCTGAGCGCGATGTTGCAATTTAAATTCAATTCACGGTTTAAAACCATTAATATCATTCAAAATGAATAACATAAGGCTTTGGTTATTTGCTTGGCCACATGTTAAACGAGTTGCCGAAAGTGCAAACAAATTTGACCAACTAAAAGTTGCACATTTGAGACAGGCTGCCGTTTCGTTTACTGCCCCCAGTCGCGAGATGGCGTGCCGGGGGAGCGAGCCCGCAAGGGTTTGCTCCCCGAACTCTCATTTCGCCTATAAATATTTTTATTTCATGCCAATCTGACTTCCATTTCGTGCAGCTTTTTGCAGGAAATCGAAAGCATATTGAGCATATGAACGGAACACATAAAGATCAATGATGTTGGGTTCCACAATGTGAACCAGCGCAGCCATTTCAGCGAACCTCATGCGGCGCACATAGCCAGGCGCAATGGCACCATCGGTGAAATCCAGCGAGCCGCCTTTCATCAATACTTCTCCGGCACCCTCGCCCTCCAAACGAATGACGCTGCGCATATCAGAAACGTCAACCGCAAGGGCGTGGATGTTCTTCAATGTGTTGGAAAGCTCAGCCTGCAAAGTGGCAGCTTTTGAATATGCGCACAGGATCAACCATTGATCAGGCGAAAGCCACAGGGCCTTCACTTCACCAAATGAGTGGGAGCTGCGCGTCAGTTTTGGCAGATCAATTCCCAGCACATTCTTTGCAAGTGACATAAATTTGCGGTCAGCGGTTTGGCCACGAAGATCAATCATGCCGCGCGTAGGAATTTCACGAATAGATATGTAAGTGCCACTGGCTTCGCCAACATGCGCCAATGCGCTTTCGTGTTGCGGCTCAAGCATGAATGCGGCCTCCATCCTTATCATAGAAAACATGATCGACGATTTGCGCCTTCACAACTTTGCCGCCTTCAAGCGAGAAGGAAATACTCTCACCCATCCGTGCCCGGCCATTTTCAATCAATGCCAT
>PLXI01000047.1 GCA_003151375.1 Hyphomicrobiales bacterium | reverse complement strand
ATCGACTGCGATCACCTTCACCCGCGCATTCTTTGGAAGATCTGGCCCATCCACATCCCATATGGTGTCTTCATACCTAATTTTGCCTTGGCCATTCACAATGGGCTGGATGAGAACGAAGCTTTTGCCCACTAAACCATCCTGGCGTTGGTTGAGGAAGGGCTGATCAGACTTGGGATGCCAAGACTTGCTGACCAAACGCCACGTGAGGCCGATGAGAACGGCCGCAAGCATTGCAAAAAGCAATGCTTCTTCCGGCCATCCCAAGGGATAGGCCAAATGAACCAAGCCGGTCAGCGCTGCCGCAGCTGCTAACCACATCAGGAAGACACCAGGGTTCAGCAATTCTCCGATCAGCAACAGCGTTGCGATGATGAACCAGATCCAAGTGCCATGCTCGGTGACGATTTGTTCCATGGGAGTTTACGTCCGTGGCACCATAGGTGGTTTCTTCGGGGCGGGTGAGGAACTATCAGTGCTAAAAGCTTCTTTCGAAAGAGCCGCAATGCCCGCAATCGAACCCAAGATTGACGTGGCATCGAGTGGCATCATCAAAACTTTTTGATTGGGGGATTGAGCAAGTGCTTCCAGCGCCTTCACATAATTGTTGGCGACGAAATAATTCAGCGCCTGAACATTGCCTTTGGAAATGGCATCGCTGACCATGGTTGTGGCTTTGGCTTCGGCTTCGGCAGAGCGTTCACGTGCTTCGGCAGCACGAAAGGCAGCGTCGCGTTCACCTTCGGCGTTGAGCACGATCGATTGCTTTTCACCTTCGGCGCGCAATATGGCCGCACCGCGTTCGCCTTCGGCTTCCAGCAGCACAGCGCGCTTATCACGTTCGGCCTTCATTTGGCGGCCCATGCTCTCAATCAAATCTTTTGGCGGGGTGATGTCTTTGATTTCAATGCGGGTGGTTTTTACCCCCCAAGTCTGCGTGGCTTGATCGACGGTGTTGAGCAGGCGTGTGTTGATCTCATCACGTTGCGACAGTAGGTGATCTAATTCCATCGAGCCCATCACGGTTCTGATCTGGGTCATCACCATATTGAGAATGGCATTGTCGAGATTGTTAATTTCGTAAGAGGCTTTGGCCGCATTCATCACTTGGAAGAATGCCACACCATCCACCTTCACTGAGGCGTTGTCCCTGGTAATCACTTCTTGTGAGGGCACCGGCAAAACCCGCTCCATGGTGTTTTGTTTATAACCAATACGGTCAATGAAAGGCGTGATGAGGCTGAGGCCGGGCGACAGGGTTTTGGTATATTTGCCAAACCGTTCAACGGTATAGGCATAGCCTTGAGGCACCATACGGATGGAGCGCATGATGTAGAAAACCACAACGGCCAAAATGACCAGTGCGAAAATGCTAAAACTCGGCATGGCGATGCTCTCCAAATTTAATGTCAGACAATTTCAGTCGTGTAGATAGGCGCTTATTGACCAGATAACCAGCCCTGCAACTCATTGCGGGCGATTTCTGCCAACATGGCAATAGACGGTTTTGAGGCGTTGAGGCAGGGCACGACGGCGAAGTTTTTACCCCCGCGCTCCATAAATGTTTCTTTCAAGCCGATAGCCAGTTCTTCCAACGTCTCAACACAATCGGACGCAAAGCCTGGTGAGATCATCAGCAGGTTTTTTATCCCTTGTGCTGGCAGGTTTTCAACCGTGTCTTGGGCATAGGGTTGTAGCCATTCGGCCTTGCCAAAGCGCGATTGAAAAACCACTGACGCTTCATCCGCCGAAAGGCCCAGCGCCTTGCGGATTAAGCGGGCGGATTTCTGGCAGTGGCAATAATAAGGATCACCCTTGTTGAGATATTCACGCGGCAGCCCGTGGAAGGCGATGAGAATTTTGTCAGGCTTCCAACTCATTTGTTTCATATATGCTTTAAGTGAGCTTGCCACGGCTTTGATATAAGCTGGTTGATCATAATAAGGTGGCACTGTGCGGATGGCGGCCTGCCAGCGTATTTTCTGTAATTGCTCATAGGCTTTGTCCAGAGCAGTTGCAGTGGTGGCACCAGCATATTGCGGATAAAGCGGAAACAGAAGAATGCGCTCGCAGCCTTTATCTTTCAGTTCTTTGAGCTTATCAGCAAGTGCTGGCTGGCCATAACGCATGGCCCAATCGACCACCAGTTCATCTTNNATCGATCACCAGTTCATCTTGGGCACCCAGTGCAGCGCGAAGGCCATCCGCTTGGGCTCTGGTGAAAGTTTTCAGCGGGCTTTCGTTCAGTTCCCGGTTCCAGATCTTTTCATAGGCATGGGCTGATTTCTGCGGGCGGAAATTCAGAATGATGCCGTTGAGAATGAACCACCAGGCAAAGCGGTTTAACTCGATCACCCGCCTGTCGCCCAAAAACTCTTTCAAATAGCGCCGCATAGAAAAATAATCCGTAGCTTCAGGCGTGCCAAGATTGATTAGTAAAACACCAGTTTTTCGGGCAGGAATGGGTGGATGGCCGGGCGGAAGTGTGTGCATTCGTTTCTAATAACCACAATGGCTGCGCGATGCTAGATGGCGTTAGCCCTATTGCTGGATGTATATATCCTAGATCGGAGTGATTCCTTTGGACGCCAAACATAGACTGCGTTTGGTTTTGCATAGGCTTGCTAGGATTTTTTCGGCAAGAAGCGGTTCTGAAGGGGCCAATACAACCGAAGTCAACCACCGCGAATTTCTTCGTAGTGTTGTCAAGGAACTGCGCGAGCCGATCGACACGATCGCGGGTTATACAGAAATTCTCTATGTAACGCCGGAAGAAGCTCAGTCGGCGCAAAAACGCCGCGAATATCATGAGGCCATGCTGGCGAGTTCACGCCAGCTTCAGCGCCTGATCAATGAATTGGCCGAGGCAGCACGGATTGGCACCTCATCTGCGCTAGATGTACAAGTCTTCGATGTTGCAGAATTGCTGGAAGCAACCGCCCATGGCTTACAGGATGAAACGGTTGCCTTGCGTTCACCTATGCTTTTGCGCGTAATTGAAGATGTGGAATTGGCTGCTGATTTGGCACGGCTTCGCAAGGTATTTCACTATTTGTTGGCTGAAGCGTTGAAGGTAACATCAGAAACGGAATGCATTTATTTGGACATGCATTGCGGCATCACGGGTGACTTGGAAATTGTTCTTGCTTGCGTTGAAAATTGGCAGCCAGACGTCACCTTCGCACGGCCAATTATATCGCTGCATGGCGGCCAGATTGAGTTGAACAAGCAAGCATCAAAAAGAAGCGAAGTGCGCATTACGCTGCCCTCGCGTCTGGTACATTGGCCAAAAACTGCCAAAAAGATGGACGTGGCTTGAGTGCCAAGGCCGCCCAGCTTGGAAAGTAGCTGTTAACTATGTTTTTGCTATGGCTGA
>PLXI01000210.1 GCA_003151375.1 Hyphomicrobiales bacterium | reverse complement strand
GGGGAGAACGGCTTGGCGTTCCTCAAAGCCCTGCGCGCCACTAAGGCTGATGTGCCGGTGTTGATGCTTTCGGCACGTTCTGATGCACAGGACCGCATTGCGGGCCTTGCCCAAGGCAGCGATGATTATTTGGCCAAGCCGTTTGAGCCGCAAGAGCTTCTGCTGCGCCTAGGCAGCTTATTACGCCGCAGTGTGGCACCTTCGGTGGCGGTCGAAGAGATCGTCTTTGGCCCTTTCACATTTAATTTGGCCTTAGGTGAATTGCGCCGTGGAGATGAGGTCGTGCGCCTTACGTCAGGCGAAAAAGACATGCTGCGCAAATTGGCCAAGGCCGATGGCCAGGCCGTATCACGCGATGCGCTATCTGCGGGAGGCGGCGTGGAGGCCACACGCAAAGTGGATGTGCAGATCAACCGTTTGCGCCAGAAAATTGAGGCGGATCCATCAGCACCGCGGTTTTTGCAAACCTTGCGCGGGCAGGGCTATGCCCTGGTGATGGCGCATGTCTGAGCCGCGCACACTTTACGATCGCTTTAACGAACTTCTGGAAGCCTATGCGCCGGCTGATCTTTATCGCCGCGCCCTGGCGATTATGATTACGCCTGTGGTGTTGTTACAATTGTTGCTGGCCGGCGTTTTGGTCACCCGCTATCTTGATAATGTGGCCAATGTTCTGGGCCGTTCGCTGGCCGATGAAACCGCATTGCTGGTCAGGCTTTATGAGCAATCAGACAAGTCACCTGAAGCGGAAGCGGTTGTTCAAAACTATGCGCAAGAAACCTTGCACATGGGCTTTGCCATGCAGCAGAGCTCAGCTTTACCAGTTGAAAAAGCTGCACCTGTTCTGGCAGTAATTGACCAACGCCTGAATGGCTTTTTAGAAATGAGTCTCACCAAACCGTTCACTGTTGTGGCGCGCAATGGTGGTGGCGATGTGGTCATTCATGTCAAAGTTTCTGATGACAAGGTCATGGTGCTAACGGTGGATTCTAACCGCGCGCAGGCTGTTGGCACACCATTGCTGCTGCTGTTCATGGCATTGGCCACTTTGGTGTTCCTTGCCATCTCGGTGGTTTTCTTACGTAACCAAGTGAAGCCGATTTTGGATTTGGCTTCCGCTGCGCAAGAATTTGGCAAGGGCCGCGAGATTGGTGACTTTAGGCCAGAAGGTGCAACAGAAGTGCGCGCGGCGGGTGAAGCGTTTCTTGATATGAAGCGACGCATTGCGCGGCATGTAGAACAACGCACCACTTTGTTGGCTGGCGTTTCGCATGATCTTAGAACCATTCTCACGCGGTTTAAATTGGAACTTGCCGTGCTCGGCGGTGGTGCCAAAACTAAAGCTCTGCATGAAGACGTTAATGAAATGCAGCACATGCTGGAAGACTATATGGCCTTTGTGCGCGGCGACGGTGGCGAACATGCCAGTGCCGTCAATCTGCGCGAATTGGTTACTGGATTAGTGAACAGTCTTGACCGTGGACGCAAGAAGCTGGCGCTTGGACATTTGCCCGACCTGAAAATTATGCTGAAGCCCAATGCGTTTCGCAGGTTATTATCCAACGTTATCGCTAATGCCATGCGCTTCGGAAAAGTAGTGCGGATTTCAGGCGAGCAACTTGATGAGCGGTTGCTGATTTATGTCGATGATGATGGCCCAGGCATTCCTGCAGATCAGCGAGAAGATGCTTTCCGGCCATTCACAAGATTGGATGAAGCGCGCAATCAGGATCAGACGGGTTCTGGTTTGGGGCTGGCAATAGCGCTGGATATTGCACATGCCCATGGCGGGGATATTGTATTGCTAGACGGCCCGCTGGGGGGTCTACGCGTTTCTATACGCGTGCCGATTTAATCACCACATCGTGGACTTGGCACGGCCGGGCCATTCGGCATCATAGCTTTTAGCGCCTATTTCTCCGCGTGACAGTTCTTCCAGAATTTCACCAATGCTTGGCAGTGCGCCTTCGGGAATGTGTTTGGCGGCGTCCCATAATCCGGCGCGGTTGATTGCTCTGGCGCATTGGAAATAAGCGGCTTCAACTTTGATAATGATGACGCAGCGTGGCAGCTTGCCGTCCATCTCGAATGATTTGCACAAATTAAGATCGTTGGTCAGTGTGGCTTTGCCATTGACGCGGAAAGTCGTGCCGCTGCCCGGCAGAAGGAATAGCAGCGCCACACGTGGGTCTGCCACGATATTGCGCAAGCTATCGATACGATTGTTGCCACGCCTGTCAGGCATGGCCAATGTTTTCTCATCGAGCACTCTCACCACACAACCGGCATCTCCGCGCGGACTACAATCCAGCCCGCCTTCGCCATTTGTAGCTAAGGTCGCAAAGGGGGAATGCTCAATCAGCTTGCGGTAGGCCGCTGTGATATGGGGGATCTCTTTTACCGTTGAGGCCTGTGCGGGAGCGCCAGCATAAATTCGTTCGAGTTGGGCTAAGGTTGTGATGGCTTGCATTAAAACAGTTTGCCACCATTGGGCACAGTTTGTGAAGGGCCGATAAGAACCACGCTGCCATCAGCATCAGGAAAGCCCAGGGTTAAAACTTCTGACATGAACCGCCCAATTTGGCGCGGTGGAAAGTTGACCACGGCGGCCACTTGGCGACCAAGCAAGGTTTCGGGCGCATAGTGCGTGGTGATTTGCGCGGAGGATTTTTTCACGCCGATAGTAGAGCCGAAATCAATTTTGAGTTTGAATGCTGGTTTGCGTGCTTCGGGGAAGGGCTCAACTTCAATGATGGTTCCTACGCGAATATCAACCTTTTCGAAGTCGGAAAAAGTGATCACATCGCTCATCCGGCCAGCTCTTTCGAACGACGCGCCGCCGCGGCAACCGCTTTTTCCATCAGCGGCCTCAAGCCATCATCGGCCATCAACACATGTAAGGCCGCATAAGTTGTGCCGTTTGGTGAGGTGACATTCTGGCGCAAGGTTGCCGCGTCTAAATCTGATTGATGCAACAATTCGCCAGAGCCGGAAACAGTGGCGCGGGCCAACTGCATGGCAATATCTGCGGGCAGGCCAAGTTTTTCTCCGGCAGCGGCCAAACACTCAGCGAGATAAAATACATAAGCCGGGCCAGAGCCTGACACGGCGGTTACAAAATCAATCGCCTCTTCGTTTTTAACACGCAGCACTTCGCCGGTTGAAGCCAGAAGTGTTTCCGCCAAAACCATTTGTGCTGACGTGACATGGGCATTGCCGACCATGCCAGTGATGCCACGGCCGATGGCGGCGGGCGTGTTGGGCATGGCGCGGATGACAGCCGCGTCGGCCCCCAAGATTTTTTCAAAGCCGGCAATTGTTTTGCCGGCAGCGATTGACAGCACCAAGGGCTTTGATCTCATCAGCGGCAACAAGCTTGGCAACACGTCCGCCATGAGTTGCGGCTTAACCGCGAGGAGGATGACTTCGGCATCGGTAATGCTGGCGATGGCTGGATTTAATGCGATGTTGTTTATGGCGATCAATTCAGCCATTTCTTGCGGTGGCTTGGGATCAAGGCCGATAATTTTAGCGGCAGGAACTCCGGCTTTTAGCCAACCTTCCAACATCGCACCGCCCATCTTGCCGCAGCCGACGAGGAGGACGTTCAAGCTTCACCGATGGTTTCAAAAACCGCCGCGCTGAGATCATCGTGCAGGCGTACGTCACCGGCCTGCGCGAGCTGGAAGGTCGTATAGAAGCGGTTGCATTCGGCGATGGCGATATCGAAGACATCGGCGATGATGTCCACGGCGATGCCGGTCGGGATCATGCGCAGCAATATTGTATGGCGAAAGGTCGGGAGCTTGTTCTGGTTGGAGAGATCGAAGTGGCCGAGCCACAGGTTCTGGTTGATCTTCTCCAGCGCCTGCACTGCCATCTCGTAGTTGGCGGGAGAAATATCGAGGGGCAGCGAGCAGGCGATAAGCAACGCTGAAAATTCCTCCTGCCATTCAAGGCTTATATCGAATTTTGTCTTCTGGCCGGGCAGAGCGATATTGATTGTGCAATCGTCATAGCGCGAGAATAACCAGCCTTTGGATTCGGCAAGCTCCTCGACCATATCGACCGGGTTGTTATCGTCATGCGACAGCTCGAATGGGACGCTGATCATTTTTTACTTTTTCCTTTTAGCTTTTTTTCTAGAGCGACGAGACGTTTTTCCAGCTCAACCTGTCTTTCGCGCGCTTTCTGCGCCAGCGCTTCCACGCGCTCGAATTCATCACGGGTGACGAGGTCCATTTCGCCGAGGAAGCTATTAACGATCGACTTGATATGCTCGCGCATGCCGCCCAGAGATTGCACGGCGCCGCCGGCCATTTTAGCCAGATCATCCATGAACTTTAAATTGTCGCGTGTACTTCTCATAATTCCCTCTTATTTTTGTCTTTCTATCACGAGCCGGATAGTTTATGCAATGTTTTAAA
>PLXI01000063.1:4635-5728 GCA_003151375.1 Hyphomicrobiales bacterium | reverse complement strand
CCGCGATGCGCAAATTGGCCTTGGAGACGCGTTCGCCCGAACCAAGTGCGGTTTCGCCCTTGTCTCCGGTTCTGGTGTAAATACGATTAAGAACAACCATGGAAGTCTTTTAGTCGTTGCGTAGATAAAAGGAAGGCTTGACCGATAGGGCGCGAACCGTGACCACCATTCCTGTTGCAATGGTCACCACCATCGCAATCAAAGCGGTGGCGGCAGCATTCTCCACTGAAAATTGAAATGACATTTCCAATGCAAAGCGTGCCATAAACCAGCTCGCCACATCGCCCGCCAAAATCCCGAACAGTGCCGCAACCAATCCCAGCACTGCGTATTCAGCAATGAAGCACGCCAGAAGCTGGCCCCGTGTTGCACCGTAAGTTTTAAGTACCACGGCTTCATAGCTGCGCGCTGAAAGCCCGGCAGCCAAAGCCCCAGCCAAAACCAATACGCCTGTTAGCAAAGCCAAAACATTTGCGGCGCGAACCGCAGCCAGCATTTTAGATAACAGATCACCCACTGTTTGTAGTGCCTCTTTTACCCTAACAGCGGTGACGGAAGGAAACTGCTGGGCTATGGCATTCAACACTTGCCCCTCATCGCCGCCTTTCATTTCTGCTGTCACCAGTTCGGTATGCGGCGCAGCCTCAAGTGCGGTGCGGTTGAACACCAATACAAAATTGATGCCGAGTGAGCGCCAATTTACTTTGCGCGTTGAAGTGACTGTCGCCTCAATATCCTTGCCCAACACATTCACTGTGATCTTGTCGCCTAGCCTAATATTGAGCGCTTGCGCAACGTCATCCGCCATAGATACTTGTGGTGCACCGGCATAATCCTTGGCCCACCAAGTGCCGGACATCAGGGTTGAGCCCTTGGGCAACTCATCGGCATAAGTTAACCCACGATCACCTTGGAGCGCCCAAGCCCCATCTGGTTTGGCTTTGTATTTTTCAGCCGGCGTTTCTCCAATTTTCACAATGCGCCCACGCAACATCGGTGTGTGGGAAATGTCCCCGACACCTTGTTGACTGGCCAAAGTGGTGCGAAATTTTTCAAAATCGCCGCCTTGCACATCTGCAAAGAAAAAAGCTGG
>PLXI01000063.1:0-4551 GCA_003151375.1 Hyphomicrobiales bacterium | reverse complement strand
GCCGAAATCGCCCATAGACCGAGATAGGCCGCAGCTAGGCCACCAATAAAACCCGAAGTCACGCGCGCATCATCAAAAGCAAAAATACAAATCAGCGAGGCCACAGCCAAAAGCCCAAGGCTCAACCCAATCATCGGCCAAGGCGGCAGACGCGTTGCGGCACTAGATTGCATGCGAAAAACTTCAGCACCTTTAATGGCGGTGATCCGCGACAAGGGCCACAGCGCAAAAGCCGTGGTTACCAGCAGGCCCAACACTGCGGCCAACAGCAGTGGCTTGGCATCAAAGTTCAAAGAAATTGGCAGTGGAATAATGACGCCAAATAATGTTTTCACCACATAAGGTGTTGCCGCACCCAAAATCAAAGCGAGGCATAACCCCAGCACACTCACCAACAAAATTTCAATGAGTGAAATGGCTATGGCATCAGTAGTGCTGGCACCTAAGCTTTTTAAAATCGCGATGCTGCTTTGTCTACGCGCTACAAAGGCCGAAACCGCATTGGCAATGCCAGCACCCCCAACCACAAGGGCCGCGATGGAAACCAGCGTTAAATAGCTCGCAAGCTTGCCAACAAATTCATCGGCACCCTGTGCGGCTTTATCGGTGGCACGACCACGCCAGCCTGCCTCCGGGAAATTAGACTTGGCCAAATCCAATACGACCTTGTCTTGCGTCAACGAGGCATTGCCCGGCAGTTTGACCCGGTAACTGTGATTGACCAGACTTCCCGGTTGCACCAACCCTGTTGCCTTTAATGCATCTTGCGAAATGAGCACGCGCGGCCCCAGCACAAAGCCACCGGCAATGCGGTCTGGCTCATGTTCAATCACGCCAGAAATTTTGAACGTGCTTTGGCCAAGCTTGATGTCATCGCCTATTTGCAGGTGAAGGCGCTGCAACAATAATGGCTCAACCACCGCGCCTTGATTTGTGCCAGCGGAAAGTTCCACCTTACCGTAAAGCGGATAATTTAGATCAGCCGCCTTCAATTCCACCAAGGTGGAAGCGCTACCACCTTGCGCCATGGCGCGCAGCGTCACCACGTGGCTCACCATGCCTTGCTGCTGCAAAAACGACAGTTCATCGGGTGCTGCTTCGCGCTGTGTCAACGAAAACTCCACATCGCCACCCATCAATTGCTGGCCCTGTTCGGCAAGTCCGCGCTGAATGGACGAGGCCAACGAACCAATGATGGCAATCGCCGAAACACCCAGCGTGAGACAAGATAGCAAAATCCAAAAGCCACGCAGGCCTGAACGCAAATTGCGCAGCGCCAGCTTGAACCACAAGTTCATTTATGGCCCTCGGAAACATGCCCGTCGCGCACTTCCAAAATCCGGTCACAACGCTTGGCCAATGCACGGTCGTGCGTAACAAGCAACAAAGTGGCCCCAGATGTGCGCTTCATTTCAAACAAAAGATCAATCACTGATGCGCCTGTGTCTTGATCAAGATTGCCGGTTGGTTCATCTGCCAACAAAAGCTTCGCACCCGCCGCAATGGCCCTCGCGATGGCTACGCGTTGTTGCTCACCGCCTGATAGCTGGCTTGGATAATGCGTGAGGCGGTGGGCAAGGCCCACTTTTTGCAAAGCCTCGGAAGCCTTTTCTGCGGCATCGCTTCGCCCACGAAATTCCAGCGGCACGGAAACATTTTCCAGCGCCGTCATGGTGGGAATGAGATGAAACGATTGAAAAATGATGCCGATATTGTCGCGGCGAAAGCGCGCCAAGGCCTGCTCGCTTTGCCCATCAAATGAAAAGCCGCAAGCCTCAATCTTGCCAGCACTCACCGCTTCAAGACCGGATGCCACCATCAGCAGTGATGTTTTGCCAGAACCAGACGGGCCGATAATACCAATGGCCTCACCTGGGCTGGCAGCAAAGGAAACGTTCTTTAGAATTTCAACTAAGCCAGCACGCGAAGGCAAAGAAAGCGAAACATTATTAAGGTTTAAAATCTCAGTCATGCTCTTGTGTAATCCGAATCAAAGCCAGATATAAGGTGGATGTTGCGTCATTTCATCGCCCTATTGTTCACAATCTTGATTGTGCTGCCTGCGCAAGCTGGCACGACTATTCTCGCTTTGGGCGATAGTCTCACTGCTGGCTATGGGTTAGAGGCAGGCCATGCCATGCCTGATGTGCTTCAATCCGCACTGCGCAAAGACGGCAAAGACATCACCATCATTAACGCTGGTGTGTCAGGTGATACAGCGGCCCAAGCTGCGGCGCGTTTGGATTGGTCACTCACACCTGATGTTAAAGCTATTATTCTCGAACTTGGTGCCAATGATGCGCTTCGCGGCCTGCCACCCGAAGGCGCTGACAAGGCACTGCGTGAGATTATGGATAAAGCCAAAGCTAAAAATCTTCCGGTGCTAATCCTTGGGATGAAAGCACCCCCTAATTTGGGTATCGACTATCAAACAAAATTCGATGCTGTTTATCCCAGGCTAGCGGCAGATTATGGTGCGGCGCTATATCCGTTCTATTTAGAGGGTGTGGCCGCCGACCCCGCACTAAACCAAGCCGATGCCATGCATCCCAATGATGCCGGCGTGGCCGCCATCGTTCAGCGCTTAGAACCGGTTGTCGCAAGCTTCGTTAGTAAGTTGCCATAATCTACCATTGATATAAAGTCTGATTCGTCGCTTGCTATTTTGGGCAGCGAAGAACGGGAGGGCTTCACCATGATGCGCTTGTTCACCGGCTTAGAGCTGCCCCCTGATATCGCGTTGGATTTGAACTTTATGCAAGGTGGCGTGATGGGGGCCAGATGGATCTCCCGTGAAAGCTTCCACATCACATTGCGCTTTATCGGCGATATTGATCACTATCTTGGTGGCGAAGTGGCACAAGCATTAGGTGAAAGTTACACCAAGCCATTTTCAATTCGCATAAAAAACATTGATGTTTTCGGCGGCAATAAGCCCCATGCAATTATTGCGCGGATCGAAGAAAACCCAGAATTAAGCCGCCTTCAAATGGCGCATGAACGTATCTGCCAATCCTTGGGCCTTGAACCAGAGGGTCGCAAATATATCCCACATATAACTCTGGCCAGATTGCGTGACCCTGATCCTTTGGCATTACGCAATTTTATTGAAAGCCATGCGCTTTACCGCTCCAGACCCTTTGAAATCGAACGCTTCGTGCTGTTCTCATCAAAGCCATCGCGCGGCGGTGGCCCCTATGCAGTGGAGGAAGCTTATGGCTCTGCCTATGCTTAAGTTGCCACCCGGTTGGGCATACGTGGCGGGGCGTGATGCCATGCACAAAAGCTTTAAGTTCAAAGACTTCAATGAAGCTTTTGGTTTTATGTCCCGCGTCGCATTAATTGCCGAGAAGATGGATCATCACCCGGAATGGACGAATGTCTATAACAAGTTGGATGTAATCCTCACCACCCATTCGGCCGGCGGTGTGTCACAAAAGGATTTAACCTTAGCCCAAGCGATAAACGCGCTAATCCCTTGATTCTGGGCAGGCCCAAGCCCATATTCCAATCAAATACAGGAGACGACCAATGTCAGATTTTCGTGGCTATCCCCAAGCTGGTGCGCGCAGCACTGGTATAGATCAGGGGCTTCGCGCCTATATGCAGAAAGTTTATAGCTACATGGCTGGTGGCCTGGCCCTTACAGGTGCCGCCGCAGTGGCCACTTTTAATATGGCAGTGACCTCAGAAGGAAGCTTGACCACCTTCGGCAACACCTTATTTCACGGCCCATTGATGTGGGTGCTCATTATCGCGTCTCTAGGCATAGTGATGTTCTTGTCCTTTGGCATTCAACGGATGAGCGTTGCAACGGCCCAATTAAGCTTTTGGGCCTATGCAGCACTGATGGGTATGAGCTTTGCTTCTTTGGGCCTAGTTTACACCCACGGTTCGATCGCGCGCGTGTTCTTTATAACGGCCGCCACCTTCGCCAGTACTAGTCTCTATGGTTACACCACAAAGCGTGATATGACGGGCTTCGGCTCATTTTTGTTCATGGGCCTCATCGGCCTCATTATTGCCAGTGTGGTCAATATCTTTTTACAAAGCTCGGCCATGAACTTTGCGCTTTCGGTGATCGGTGTGTTGCTTTTCACAGGGCTCACCGCTTGGGACACGCAGCAGATCAAGACGATATATTACTCAACCAGCGGCGAAGCATCGCTTGGCAAATCGGCTATAATGGGTGCGCTGCGGCTCTATCTCGACTTCATCANNCGCTGGGCAACCAGCGGCGTTTTTTGTTTTAAACTGACTCCAACTTCGGCCTTTTCTCCAACACGCGCAAAACCTGAGTGAGTTCATTGCCGCGCTTTAAGATCAACCCACCTTGCGCCACCACCTGAAACAAGCCGCCCTTGGCACTCAGTTCAGGGGTTTTCACCACCGAATAGATCGGCTGTTCAGAGGCTCTACGGTGAATGTCAAAGCGCGCTGTCGTGGCACCAAAATCCATGGCATAGTCACGCCATTCGCCTTCCGCCACTCGCCTGCCATAGAGCCCCATCAACTGGCCAAGCTCGCGCTTGTCAAATACCACAGGTTTTT
>PLXI01000065.1 GCA_003151375.1 Hyphomicrobiales bacterium | reverse complement strand
CAAGGATTTATTCTATGGCTCCACCCACCAAATGCCGCTTTATCCCGGCACGGGCGCTGCCTCTGAAACCGGTGTGGGAAACATATTCAACGCACCACTCAAAGCAGGCGACGGCAAAGAAGAATTCCGCGCCGCGATGAATGGCGTAATTTTGCCCGCGCTGAACTTGTTTGAACCAGAACTAATCATCATCTCCGCCGGCTTTGATGCCCATGCACGCGATCCACTGGTCAGTTTAAAATTGGTGGTAGCGGATTTCGCTTGGGCCACTTTGGAAATTATGGATATTGCCGATCGGCATTGTGACAGTAAAATTGTATCGGTGCTGGAAGGCGGCTATGATCTGCAAGGGCTGGCGGGCGGCGTTGGCGCACATTTGCAAACGCTGATGCATGGTGAAGCTGCAGTGCGTATGCACCAAGACAACGAGGACGAAGGCAATGGCTGAAGTTGAAATTTCTAAGATGAGTTTTGAGGCCGCCTTGGCAGAGCTGGAGCAGATCGTTGCACGCCTTGAAGGTGGCAAGGTTGAGCTTGAGGAATCAATCAAGATTTACGAACGCGGCGAAGCGCTTCGCAAACATTGTGATGCCAAATTGGCAGAAGCCGAAGCGCGCATTGAGAAGATAACTCTATCGCCGCAAGGAAAGCCCACCGGAACCACGAAGCTGGATGTTGAGTGACAACGCCTGATAAACTTCGCATTGATGAAGCGCTGGTTTCACGCTGACTTTATACATCGCGCGCAAGAGCCCGCGATGCGGTGTTGCGCGGTACAGTGAATGTGAACGGAATAACAGCCCGCAAACCTGCACAAATGGTGGCAGAGGTCGATGTGCTGACCTCTGCAGATGGCGGCCAAAACTATGTGTCTCGCGCCGCGCTGAAACTTATTCATGCACTGGATCATTTTAAGTTTGAGGTCGCAGGTCGCCGCTGCCTTGATCTTGGCGCTTCCACAGGTGGCTTCACCCAAGTCCTGCTGGAATGTGGTGCCAGCCAAGTTATCGCCATTGAAGTGGGCCACGGGCAAATGGTGTTGCAGGATGACCACATCAAACTGCTGGAAGGCATGAACGCACGTGATTTGACGCGTGAAGAAGTGCCTATTGATGTCAGTGCCATCACCTGCGATGTGAGTTTTATTCCATTGCACATTGCACTGGATGCAAGTCTTGATCTGGTGGCCGAAGGCAGCTGGCTGGTGGCGCTTTTGAAACCACAATTTGAAGTCGGCCGCAGTGGCATTTCTCGTGGCGGCATTGTACGTGATGAGGCGCTTATTGCCAAAGCCTGCGCCGATGTGGCGGACTATGTGCACAAGAAGGGCTGGCAAGTGAAGGGCATAATTTCCTCACCGATTGATGGCGGCGATGGCAATGAGGAATTTCTGCTGGCGGCGATTAAGTAGCTATCCGCGCCGCTTTTATCCACCAATTCGGATGAAGCTTGGCCAACTCAACAGCGGTTTTCTCCGCCTCAGAAAAATCCCGCGCAATGCCAAAACATGTGGCACCAGAGCCTGACATGAGAACTGGAAAGAGCTCCCTCTTATGTAACGCCGATAAAACATTCACGATCTTCGGTTGAACTTGAATAGCCGCTACCGTCATATCATTGCGCCATTCGGCTTTTGTTGGCGCAGCCCGCATCTCGCCCGGTTTGAGCGCCATAGCTTTGAATACTTCTGCAGTCGAACAAGCCACCAGCGGGTTTACCAAAACCAGCGCCGGCGGCAGCTGTTCGCTCAGTATGCTGATCTTTTCACCAATACCCTGCATCAAACAGGCCCGGCCTCGAAAACACACCGGAACATCCGCGCCTAAATCCGTGGCAAGGCTAGCGATTTCATCCTCACTTAATGTCTTTTCAACAAGCCGCAACAGCCCGCGCAACATTGCCGCCGCATCCGCTGAGCCGCCGCCGATGCCAGAAGCCACTGGCAAATTCTTTTCTAACTTCACATGAACCAAAGGCAACACCATGCGTGCCGCCAACCAAGAATAGGCTTTCCATATGCTGTTGGATAAGCCCATTGGCACATCAGCTGCAAAAACCCCTGAAACTTCAAGCGCATTCACTGGGGCTGGTTCAATGCTGAGAACATCTGCCACATCAACAAACGCAACACACGATGACAGCTCATGATAGCCATCCGGCCTGCGCCCAAGGATATGCAAATTGAGATTGACCTTGGCTTTGGCCAATTCAGTGATGGGCAGCATCAGCCGTTGTCAGGCTTCTTTGCAGGATCAGTAGTTGTCGGCGCATCGGCAGGTTTGGCTGCCAAATCAGGTGGCAAGCCATCTT
Source organism: Hyphomicrobiales bacterium (assembly GCA_003151375.1). GTDB lineage: Bacteria > Pseudomonadota > Alphaproteobacteria > Rhizobiales > Aestuariivirgaceae > Aestuariivirga. The sequence continues at coordinate 1,841 of PLXI01000065.1, read as the reverse complement.
TAAGCTTGGCGGTAATGCGCGGAACATCAGCATCATCCGGATGATTATCAAGCGCATGTTGCCATTGGAAACGCGCCTCCAATTCGCGACCACCACGCCAATAAACATCACCCAGATGTTCAGCAATGATAGGATCGGAAGGGATCAAATCCACTGCGCGTTCACAATAGGTCGTGGCATCAGTATAATTCTTTAAAACGAAATAGGCCCAACCCAAACTGTCGGTTATATAGCCATCATTGGGCTTGAGACTAACCGCCTTTTTCACCATGCTCAACGCCTCATCGAGATTGATGCCGCGATCAATCATCGAATAGCCGAGATAGTTCAAAACCTGTGGATCATCCTTGGAGAGTTCTAGCGCTTTGCGGAAATCCGCTTCGGATTTGTCATATTGTTTGAGGTGATCATAGGTTATGCCGCGATCATAATACACATGCCACGCATTGGCCTCGTTGCCGCTCATCAGGGCAATGGCCTTGTCATAGGTATCTGCCGCTTCAGTATACTGTTCGTTGGAGCGATAAGCTCCGCCTAAGGTGACATTAGCATCAATATCGTTAGGTGAGCGCAGCACCAGTTGTTTCAGCTTATCGATGGCTTCAGGCTTATGATCGAGGATCAATTGATTCACGGCGATTTGCATATCAGCGAAATCGCGCAATGGTGAGGTTTTGGAAATTTGTTCATAAGAAGCGGTCGACGCTTCAATGTCCTTCATGTTATTTTGCGCACCCGCCAGTGTCGCCAAAACAAAATCACGGTCTGACGTTAAAGGCAGCGCCAGTTGCGCGAAAGTTACAGCAGCCTCACCGGTTTCTTCTGAGCTCATCGCCGAAGAAATAGAGAACAAAATTTCACCGGCCGCAGCATTGGGTGTGGCAACAAAAGGTTGAGGCTTTGGGGCATTGGCCAAATCCTTCAGTTGTTGCGTTATCATAACATTGCCATTGTCGGCCGTCAGATAAGCCCGATAAATTTTTTCAGCATCGGCCTTGTTGTCCTGGCGCTCTAAATAGTTGCCATACGCCTGAACCACACGCAGTGAGCCGGGCGCCAATTGATAAGCACTTTTATAGGCGGCATCGGCACGTATTTTGTTGCCCATGTAATCTGCAATAAGTGCAGTATGGAAAGCCCTGTAATTGTTAAAGCCCGGTTGGCTATCAAGCTTGTCCAATTCCTTTAGCGCGGCATTCAGCGAATCCTCACCCGCATAAGACCACGCATTCAGCAGAGTTGAGGCGAGTATGCCAAACGGTGTATAGGCCGCTTCATTGAACTGGGCCCGCGCATCCGCATAACGGTGATCGCGAAAATCCTTCAAACCCAAAACCAGCCGTGCAGTGCGCTGTTGGCTGTTGGTCTTAATCACCAGTGGGGCCAGGCCTTCGGCTGACGCAAGATCACCCTTTAAGACATTCGCCGAAAACAACCGCTCGGCCAACATGCCGTTGCCGGGATCTTGCTTTAACGCCACCTTTGTAAAATCCACCATGGCATCCAGATCATGGAAAGAGCTGGCCATATGTGAATCGAGATTGGCCCCAAAAAGTGTGGTTACCGGAGGTGACTCAGCCAAAACAGGCGTTGCAAAAAAGGCGAGCACGAGAAGAGGGCTGAAGCGCATCAAGGTTCCATTCATGAATACTAATTCAGCGCAAGATTGCGGCTTTTTATGAGTCTGGGCAAGAAAAAAGGCGGCAAGGTTATTCTTACCACTTTTTAACCAGACATTGCGTGAACCCTCATCACATATTAGGATAGTTCGGTCCCTCACCACCTTGTGGCACACACCAGTTAATATTCTGCGATGGGTCTTTGATGTCACAGGTTTTGCA
>PLXI01000073.1 GCA_003151375.1 Hyphomicrobiales bacterium | reverse complement strand
TGCCGACGAAGAAGTTGTCGGATTGCTTTGGGAAATAGTTGTCGTCCGCTTTGAAGTTTGGATCTTCAACAATCGCCAAAGGCAACTTAACCGATTGTGGAAGCGTTTCGCCCTCAAGAGCAGCAATTGCGGTTTTGATCGCAACGGCAACTTGAGCAGGGCCAGTACCTGCTGAGGAACACTTCAATCCTTCAGCAGCATGAGCCGCGCAGAATTTACGGAAGCCATTTTCTGTTTCGCCGCCAAATGGCACAAATGGGTGTTTGGCATCGATCATGGCCTGAACGATGCCGGTGTCANNCGCCTTGGCCTGTGATACCAGCAAATGGGCCATTGGTTGCGATGGCATCTGCGGTTGCCTTTTGGGCCACACCATCATCCCATTTGCCAACAACTTCTGTCACGGCCCATTTTTTGCCGGAGGCATCAAGTGTTTCGTGAATGCCGTTGTGGCGGTCTGTATCAACTGAAGTACCAGCAACGCCGCGCACTTCGAGAATCTTGCCGCCGCCTGGTACATTCTTGATCAACCAATCGGCCCACCGCACACCAAGACCCTTTTGATCCACGTTCACATTGATGGCATCTTGAGTATCGAGAATGTTGTCGAAGGCTACAAGGATAACCCCTGCTTCCTTGGCGCGCTTGATAACGGGACCAAAGGCTGTCGGGTTCTGAGCATCAACAACGATGGCATCATAGCCTGCATCAATGAAGTTATTAATGGCTGAAATTTGCGCTGGCACGTCTTCGCCAGTTGAAACCACTTTGAACTCTTTAAGTTTAGCAGCCACTTCAGGCTGTGCCGCATAAGCCTTGGCAGTTTGAATCATCTGAATGCGCCAAGTGTTAGCAATGTAGCCATTGGCAAGAGCGATGCGAAATTTACCGTCTTTCTTTGGGTACTTGAAGAATTTGGTATCCTTTGCCCAAGGTGCAAAGCATTCGGGTTGCGCGGCTGGGCCAGCAACAACTTCGGGACCAGCGGCATGCGCTGTAGCGGCAAATGCCGCAAACAATGAAGTAGACATGCCCAATGCAAAAACATGACTAAGTTTACGTGAAAACGTCATCGAATTATCCTCCCAGATAAGGCCACGGTTGATTCCGTTTTGCCATTCCGGTCGACGGTCCGATTTTATCGGAACACAAAATTATTCAGCCGGAGCCATATCCTTATCACAAATGACAGCGCTGTCAAATCTATTGAGTTTTATATTCTCGTGAGCTATTGCGTTAGAATAAATTCTTTCATTATCGTCGGGGGTTGGCATTCCAAAAAAGCGAAAAACACTAGACGATGTGGCCAAGCTAGCGAAAGTAAGCCCCATCACGGTCTCGCGCGCCTTGCGCAAACCGGACGCTGTATCGCCCGAACTTCGCCAGCGTATTGACGCCGCCGTGCATAAACTTGCTTATGTGCCAAATCTGGCTGCCAGTCGTTTGGCATCTTCCAGAAGCCATTCTGTTGGTGTGATTGTGCCAACGCTCTACAACGTCATCTTTGCGGAATATCTGCGGGCGCTACATGAGGTTTTTCTAAATTCTGGCTTTCAGGTTGTTGTTGTCAACAGCAGGTATTCCCAAAGAGAGGAAGAGCAGGCCATCCGCACGTTGTTGGGACAGCGCGTTGAGGCAATCATCATTGTCGGCGTTGACCACACGCCGATGTCACGGCATTTGTTAACGCAATCAAAAATCCCGGTGATCGAGACTTTTGAACTGGCGGACAATCCAATTCATATCAACATTGGTCTGTCGCAGGCCAAAGCTGGCCGTGACGCGACGCAATTCCTGATTGATCTTGGCCACCGCAAAATTGGCTTTGTTGTGGGCCAACAGGATATTCGTGCCGCAGCACGCCTCTCGGGATACAAGGAAGCGATGGAAAAGGCGGGGCCGGAATATCAACCCATGGTGACATCCATACCGCAGCATAGCTCGATCGCGCTCGGTTCGACGCTGCTAGTGAGTTTGGTCAATCATAATGAAATTCCGGAGGCTTTGTTTTGCAATGATGACAACTTGGCCATGGGCGCCATCATGAAATGTCGCGAGATTGGCATTAAAGTTCCCCAAGACATTTCCATTCTCGGATTTCATGATCTCGAATTTGCCGCATCTGCGTCCCCTTCTCTTTCAACCGTTTCAACGCGTCTCTATGAAATCGGCAAACTTGCTGCCGAGGCAGCGGTAAACGAATTGTCCGGGAAGCGACTGGATGTTTCCACCCAAATCGACGTGGGATATGAAATTTTTGCGCGACAAAGTACCGGAAAAAACAAGCGATAATTACCTGTTATAATTCGGCCGTGGAGTTCAGCCTCTTGTCTATTCAACTGATAAAATGAAATTGCGCAACACCGGATAAATTTCTTTATCCCAACGCTTGCCGCTGAAAACACCATAGTGGCCGACATTAGCCTGAAGATGATGGCGTCTGAGGTGTGGACGCAATGATCCACACAAATCATGTGCAGCGGCAGTTTGGCCAAGTGCGCAAATATCATCACGTCCGCCTTCCACTGTAAGAAGTCCGGTTTTGCGGATTGAGCGCGGATCAATTTTGCGGCCCAGATAGGTCAGATTGCCTGTGGCTAATTCTGCTTTCTGGAAAATGCGCTCGACCGTTTCTAAAAAGAATTCTTCCGTTAGATCGAGCACTGCAAAATATTCATCATAGAAATGCTTTATTTTGTTGGCCTCTACAATTTCACCTGCTGCGAGGTGATCATAAAGCCTGCGGTGTGCGGCTTGGTGCCTTTGCATATTCATTGCGATGAAAGCATTAAGTTGCACAAATCCCGGATAGACACGCCGGCCAGCGCCTGCGAAACGTTCGGGCACCTGCGAAATCAACATGCCCTGAAACCATTCGATTGGTTTTTCCAACGCAAATTTATTTACAGCAGTGGGGCTTTGTCGTGGATCGATGGGGCCGGCCATCAGTGTCATTGAAAGCGGCGTTGCCGGATGATGATCTTCTGACATAACAGCCACTGCGGCCAAGGCCTGCACACAAGGTTGGCATACCGCCACAAGATGAGCCTTAGGCCCAATCTCTTCTAGAAAGCGGATAATGTAAGTGACATAATCATCCATGCCAAACTTGCCATGCTCAAGCGGCACGTCGCGGGCGTTGGCCCAATCTGTGACAAAGACCTCATGGTCGCGCAGCAAAGTTTTAATTGTGCCCGTGAGCAGTGTTGCAAAGTGGCCCGAAAGCGGGGCCAAAACCAACACACGCGGCTGTCTTGTGTCAATGTCTTTGGCAAAGCGCAGAAGTTTTCCGAAGGGCAAGTCTAATACAGTTTCGGTTGTGACCGTCACTTCGCGGTTGCCAACTGTTACGCTGTTGATGCCAAACTCGGGGCGCGTGTGGGTGATTTCAAAACGTGAAAACAATTCCATTCCAGCCGAGAGTTTTGCCTTCCAACTTTCGGCCAAGCCCCAATTCATTCCCGACAATGATGATTGAAAACTCTTCGCCATCGCCCTCCACGGCGATATCAAATCATCCTGAATTTGATAGTTTTCATAGAGCATTAACCGGTCACCTGAGCTCACAATTTGCTGCATCGCGAAAGCCTATTACATATTTTATTGCAATGCGAGATAAAACTGGAGTAGCCTAAATTTGACCCCTATGGAGACACAGCGTGGCCAAAGCGAAACTGACAATCTCATCTAAAAATTATTCCTCGTGGTCTTTGCGCGGTTGGCTTTTATGCCGAATGGCTGGACTGGAATTTGATGAGGTGCGCATAGACATAGACGACCCAAGTATGCGTCAAGAACTCCTGCTTCTGTCGCCATCGGTTCTTGTGCCGCGGCTGACGCATAATACCGTCACTGTTTGGGATACCTGGGCAATTGCAGAATATCTGGCTGAAATTGCACCTGATGCGCATTTGCTTCCAGCTGATATTGCAAAACGCGCCCATTGTCGGGCGGTTTCGGGTGAGATGCATTCAGGTTTTCACAACTTGCGATCAGCGCTCCCGATGAATCTCAAAGCCAGGCATGAGGCGTACCAAATTTTTACCGGTGCAAAGCCTGACGTTGAGCGCATCAAGGCCATTTGGAATGAATGTCTGGATGCTTATGGCGGGCCATATTTATTCGGCGAGCTAAGTGTTGCCGATGCAATGTATGCGCCAGTGTGCACCAGATTTCAGACCTACTCGATTAAGCTTGAGCCCAAGTTGGCAGCTTATCGCGACAGAATTCTTAACTGGCCTTTGATGCAAGAATGGACTGCTGGTGCCATGGCTGAGCCTGAAGAAATGGTCGAATTGGAAGTTGAGTTTTAGTCCGAACTGCCCGACACAAAAACTAAACTTGCATTGCTTACTTTGTTCACATGCACACGCGCGGCTTCGCCTGCGGCATTGCCGTCACCGCGCATGATAGCCGTGACGATGGCGTCATGCTCATCCCAAGATTTTGCAAGACGTCCGGACAAGCGAAATTGAGCTCTACGGAAAGGTGCCAAGCGGCTGCGCGTCAGAGTGACCAACTCGAATACATGGGTATTGTGTGCACCACGATAAAGGCATGAGTGAAATTCGGTGTTATAGGCTTCATATTCTTCTTCCTTGCCCAAATGAACAAGACGAGAAGAGGCTTGATGGCCACTCTCAAGCGCTGCCCTCTCGTGGCTCGTCATGCGCAGCGCCGAAAACCGTGCGCAGATACCTTCGAGTTCGGCCATGCTTTCAAACATCGACGCAAGCTGTGCTTGGGAGACGGCCGTAACGATTGCCCCCCGATTGGGTCTTCTATCCACCAGCCCCATCGCAGCCAATTGCGCCAGCGCTTCGCGAATGGGCGTGCGCGAAACGGCAAAGCGCTCCGCCAAAGTCGCCTCGTCGAGTTTGCCTCCGGGTTTTAAGTCACCAACAACGATGCGGTCAGCGATTGCGCGCACCATCACATCAACCGTTGTTCCATCGCGGATCAAGTTCTTTTTCGCTCTCAAACGTCCTCCCTATGGCCAAACAAGACTTGCATTTCTCCTCAGCATTTACAGCACATCGCCTGTTTGCCTGTAATTTAGCCCTCATGTCAATGTGGCTAAAACATAGGCAAACAATTTATATTAGTGCGTTTTTTATGGGCAATATTTGAATGAGACCAAGATGTAATCATTGAATTACTTATATATTTTAGATGGCATGACGATTGCATACACTTTGTTAACGAGATCTTAAACCCAGCAAAAAGGAGCAATCTATGACCACCAAATTACTGATTTCCCGCCGCAAACTTTTACAGACTTCGGCTGCAGGAGCCGCCCTTGGATTTCTGCCTTATTCGGGCTCAGTCCAAGCCGCAACAAGCGCCACTGTAGGCTTCATCTATGTCGGCCCCAAGGATGACTATGGTTACAACCAGTCCCATGCCGAAGGTGCCGCAGCACTCAAAGATATTGCAGGCATCAAGGTGGTTGAGGAAGAAAATGTTCCCGAAACCGTCGATGTTCAGAAGACCATGGAGAGCATGATCAACCTTGATGGCGCTTCTCTGATATTCCCAACGTCATTTGGCTATTTTGATCCACACATGCTGGCGATGGCCGCCAAATATCCAAAGGTGCAATTCCGCCACTGCGGCGGCCTGTGGAACAAAGACAAGAATCCGATGAATGCTGGTTCATATTTTGGCTATATCGGCATGGGCCAATATCTCAACGGCATTGCAGCTGGCCATGCAACCAAAAGCAAGAAACTTGGTTTCGTTGCGGCCAAGCCCATCCCTCAAGTATTGCTCAACATCAACTCATTCCTGTTAGGTGCGCGCGCTGTTGATCCAACCATTACCGTCCAAGTGATCTTCACGGGTGAATGGTCGCTCGCCGTGAAAGAGGCTGAGGCCACCAATGCGCTGATTGATCAAGGTGCCGATGTCATCACCTGCCATGTTGATAGCCCCAAGGTTGTCGTCCAAACAGCGGCCGGGCGCGGCGCATTTATTTGTGGCTATCACGCCAATCAAAGTCCTCTGGCACCTGACAAATATCTGACGGGTGCAGAATGGGCTTGGGGTACTGTTTATAAGATGTTTATCGACAAGCTGCAAAAAGGTGAGCCGCTGCCTAATTTCACCCGTGGTGGCTTGGCCGAAGGCTTCGTAAAAATGAGCCCCTTAGGCCCAGGCGTTAATGCAGAAGGCCGTAAGCAATTTGAAGCCACGCTGGCCGAAATGATGAAAGGCGGCTTCTCTGTCATCAAAGGGCCGCTGAAAGATAACAAAGGCAAAGAAGTGGTCGCTGCAGGCAAAGCCTATCCAGAAACCGCCATTGAGCTTGAGAGCATGGACTATCTGGTTGATGGCGTTATCGGGTCAACGTCATAACAAGAGCTGTGAGCGAAACAGTGGGCACACCACAAATCCCCGCCGTATCGTCGCTGCCGATTGCCACGTCCAACCTTGAAGGCTTGGCGCGGCGGTCGGAGGCGGTGGCAATACCTCTGGCAGCCTTGCTGGTGGGGATGGTGCTGTTCAGTGTGTTCATTATGTTGGTTGGCAAATCGCCTCTCGATTTTTTTGATATCATGTGGCGCGGCGCATTTGGCAGTTGGTTCTCAGTTCAGAACTCTCTTTCGCGCGCTGCGCCACTGTTACTCACTGCACTCTGTGTGGCCTTGCCAGCACGGCTAGGTCTTGTTGTCATCGGTGGCGAAGGTGCCATTGTGCTGGGCGGAGTTGCTGCCGCTGCACTGGGCTGGTGGGTGGATGGTGCGTCAGCTTTCATTGTGATCCCATTGATGGCAATCGCAGGAATGATTATCGGAGGGCTGTGGATGGGCATTGTGGGCGCCTTGCGCCACTACCGCGCAGTCAATGAAACCATCTCAAGCCTATTGATGGCTTATATCGCGATTGCCTTGATGAACCAACTGGTTGAAGGGGTACTGCGTGATCCGGCTTCGTTGAACAAGCCATCCACCCATCCTTTGGCACAGGCGTACCGCATCGGCAACATTCCGGGCATGGATGTGCATTGGGGGTTGGTGGCCGGCATAGTGGCCTGCATCATTTCATGGTTGCTGATTGAAAAAACTCGTTGGGGTTTTGCTGCACGCATCGCCGGCGGCAATGTACGAGCAGCACAAATCCAAGGCTTGGCGGTGGGTCCACTCATTGTTGGTTTCACCGCACTTGGCGGGGCTTTTGCGGGGCTTGCGGGCATGATCGAAGTGGCTGCTGTGCAAGGCAGCGCTAATGCTTCCCTTGCTGCTGGCTATGGCTATACCGGAATCCTTGTTGCCTTCTTGGCGCGGCAAAACCCGCTTGCCATTATTCCGGTAGCCATTTTTCTTGGTGGCATTGATGCAGCAGGCGGCCTCATCCAGCGCCGCATGGATATGCCAGATGCAACCATTCTCGTGCTGCAAGGCATGCTCTTCATCATCATCCTATTCAGCGAAACATTCTACGGTCGCTTCGTCATTTTCAATCCTGACTTGTGGAAGAGGAGTGCTTGATGGCCGGTGAGATTGGTCTATGGGGTGTGCCGCTTGCTATCCTTGGTGGCGCCATACGGGTGTCCACGCCCTTCATCTTTGTCAGTCTTGGTGAGACGATCACTGAACGGTCAGGCCGCATCAATCTTGGCCTCGAGGGTACATTGGTGTTTGGCGCTATGACGGCTTACGGCGTAGCGGTTGAAACCGGATCAACTTGGCTTGGCCTATTAGCTGCAGCACTTTCTGGTATCTGCTTTGGCTTGTTTCACGGATGGATATGCAAATTTCCGAAGGTCAATGACATCGCCATCGGCATAGCAATGATGCTGTTCGGCACCGGGCTTGCGTTCTTTTTTGGAAAGCCGTTTATCAAACCGTCTGCACCACATTTGCCCGCCATTGCGTTTGGCTTCTGGTCAACAATTCCGCAGGTACAGGCGGCGCTGGACGTGAATGTGCTTTTCCTTATTGGGGCAGCACTCTCAGTTTTGTTGTGGTGGGCTTTCAAGAACACGAGAGCCGGACTAATAATCCGTGTGGTGGGTGACAGTTCGGATGCGGCCCGCGCCATGGGCATTAATCCCAACTCTGTGCGCCTGTTAGCGACTGGCGTGGGCGGAGCCTTTGCAGCAATCGGCGGGGCTTATCTTTCACTCTATTATCCTGGCTCTTGGAATGAACGCATTTCATCCGGCCAAGGCCTGATGGCGGTGGCGCTGGTCATTTTTGCCCGCTGGAATCCATTGGGCTGTTTTGCCGCCGCACTGTTATTCGGCGGGGCAGGCGCGCTCGGTCCTTCTTTACAGTCGGTGGGCGTCACACAAGGCTACTATTTATTTTATGCAACACCTTATGTGCTCACTCTTGCCATCATGATTGCAACCTCATCGCCCGGCCGCTCATTGGCTGGCGCTCCTGGAGAACTTTCAATAACCAAATGAATGAGAGACCCAACATCGTGCAAAATTACATCGACGCTGATCCTTATCCCTGGCCCTATAATGGCGATCTCACGCCCAGCAATACGGCGCTGATTGTCATCGACATGCAGACTGATTTCTGTGGGCCGGGCGGCTATGTCGATCACATGGGCTATGACTTGTCGTTGGTGCGCGCTCCAATCGCACCCATCGAGTCGGTTCTTACGGCTATGCGCGCCAAAGGCTATCACATCATCCACACACGTGAAGGCCATAGACCGGATCTTGCTGATCTTCCGGC